>NZ_JBBNAM010000374.1:0-33417 GCF_037994425.1 Phyllobacterium sp. | reverse complement strand
ATGAATGGGCCGTGCAACGGGCTCGCTACATGACACTGGAAACCATCAGCCAGATGAGCGATGATCCGCTCATCAGCTTGCCGGCAGTGGCACGCTGATCAGTCCGGCCCATGCCGGAGAGCACGGCGATCAAAGCCGTTAGCTACACCACTCCACGGGGCACGATCTATTGTACAAACACGTTTTTCGTTGTTTGCCACTTTCAGAGGTTGTCTTCAGTGGCCACCAGAACTCGTTTCATAGGGGCCGTGAGACCAGTCCTTCGTTGATGAGCGTCTGCATAGCGACTCTCGGTCAGCTTCGACAGGATATCAGCCCGCCGCAGCACTTTCCTGCCAGTGCCGCTCGTTCGCCATCGGATCCGACATGGACGGCCCCGTCGTTTAGCTGCAAACTGGTCTCACAAATTCCGACTCGGTAATCGCTCATAGACCCTGAATCAGTCTCATTTTTACGACACGTGCAAGTCATTGAAATCACATGAATCCGAGGCTCTTCCTTTTCGCAAGCCACCTAGCATTTGTTATTCAACTGCATTACACTGCCAAGCCAATGATGGAGATTCAACGATGCCCTCAAACGCTTTGGTCCAGACACGAATAGATGCAGAGGTGAAGGAGCGCGCCACAGCGGTTCTGGAGGACATGGGTCTCACGGTCTCGGATGCAGTCCGTATCCTTTTGACCCGCACCGCCAGGGAGGGTGCCTTACCCCTGGAACTCATCAGCAACAGCGGCGCATATGACGCCTGGTTTCGAGCGAAAGTACAACAAGCGCTTGATGACACGCGACCAGACATCGACGACGCTGATGCCGAGGCTCATTTTGTGAATCGACGTTCTGCGGCGCTGCGCAAGGCAGCGACCGATCGGTGATGAAACTCGTTTGGGCGCAATTCGCCCTCTCCGATCGCGATGACATTTTCACGTATATCGAAGCCGAGAATCCGCGAGCAGCGACGCATGTGGATGAGCAAATCGCCTTGGCAGTACGTCGGCTTCTGGACTTTCCAGAGAGCAGAAGGCCCGGCCGTGTCGCCGGGACGCGCGAATTAGTCATTTCCCGTACACCATACGTTGCTGCCTACGCCGTGATAGCCGACACGGTGCGCAAATGTGGCCCGATGAGATACCATAAAATAGACTCGCCCACGTCTCAGTCCTTTCGCAGGCGCATTCAACGATGTTGCACAGCCAAAAGAAACCGATCCACCGCCTTATCGGCTACGCCCGCGTTTCGACGGAGGATCAGGCCAATGATGCCCAGACGATTGAATTGAGGGCGGCCGGCTGCGACACGATCTGGGAAGAGCGCGGCTCTGGTGCTTCGCGGGCCCGTCCGGTGCTGGCGAAGCTGTTGCGGGAGATTAGTACCGGTGAAGTATTGGTGGTTGTTCGGCTAGACCGGCTCGCACGATCTGTCAGTCACCTGCTCGCTGTCATTGAGCAGTTGGAAGAAAAGGGCGCACATTTCCGATCGCTGCACGATCCGATTGACACGTCGACGCCACAAGGCATGTTTTCTTTGCAAGTTCTGGGCGCTGTAGCCCAGCTTGAGCGGGCATTGATTTCCGAACGGACCAAAGCCGGCATTAAAGCGGCGAAGAATCGCGGGAAGCTTCCCGGAAATCCAGGCTTTCGCGAGCGGCGCGCTGTATCCATTGCCAAGGCATCACAGGCACGGGAGCGCAGCCATCTGGCTGACCTGACCACAACCATGCCGTCCTGGCTCCCGGTCGTGCAGCGTATGCGGCCGGACCATCCGTAGCAAGACGTGGCACGCAGTCTCAACCATCAGACGGGACAGAATTGGAACGTCGATCGCCTGCGACGCTCGGTCAGACGGCTGGTGCGCGAAGGCTTGGCCGATCCTGGGCTAATCCGCCCCTCGCCTCGCCGCACGCCGGAAGACCGATTGATGTCGCTGATTACTGGCATCGCCAACGCCAACCCGGACCTCTCCTTGCGCGCCATTGCCAGCCAGCTCGAAGCGATGCATGAACGCACGCCCCGTGGCTCTTCCACTTGGGCAGCCTCGTCGGTCAAGAACCTGCTCGACCGAGCCAAGAAGCTCGGGTTTGTATCACAATAGCCGTCGCGACCCTCGCGACCCGATAAATTGCAGGGCCGCTGTATCAGTCGGACTGAAAGTGAATTCGACTCTCGCCTCAGTGACCGTGGACATGCGTCAAATACCGGGTGTGATCAGCGTTAGCGATGGAAAATAAGTCCGATATCGCCCGATATCGCGAGTAAGCAGGGTCAGTTGGCTAATGGCTGCTTGAGCGCCAATGAAAAAGTCGGGCAGAACGCCGGTGCGCGATCCTCCCGATTTACGGTATTGCGTGAAGACCTTTCCCGCCAGGAACAGCGCAGCACGCGGTATGGGAACAATTTCAAGGCCAGCTTCACCGACAAACGCTTCAAGTTCCTCGATGCGGCCGTAACGAACCGCCAGCTCAGCATAGACCACATCATTGATCAGTAATGGACCGCGCAAGGATGCCGTCTCAAGCTGCGCAATCGACCAATCGGCCCATTTCGGGTCGTCGGTGACGAGATCGAGCAGAACATTCGTGTCGACCAGAATCACGTTTCACCGCGCGTCAGCGCCATGATCGCGTCGGTATCAAGCCCGTCGCCAGCATGGCCCCGCAGATTGCCAAAGCGGCTCGTGGGCTGCTTTCTGTCGGCACGTGTAATAACCACGCTGCCATCGGTCGCCCGGTGAAAATCGACCTTGCTGCCCGGCACAATTCCCAGAAAGTCGCGGACCGACTTGGGAATAGTCACCTGTCCCTTCGTCGTAACGGTTGTAGTCATATCGCCCTCGGTAATGATTTTAATCCACAAGGTATTACCTCTAAAGGAGCGTTTCAACCCCTGCGTTGCGACTCGTACGAGGTTGATGCCTCGCTGCCGTATCGGTTGGCGCGTGCTACATCTTTCAAAGGCATCCGAGCGGACTTTCGGTTCCGCGTCACTTCGTCACCAGCTGAGGCCGCACGCCGTTCGCCTTCAAGGCCGCCATCAGCATTGGCCCGACGGTAAACTCCCCTGCCCTCGCCTTGTCAGTCAAAGCCCGCAAATAACCGCCGGCAGAATTGATATTTTGGGCCCGCTGCAGGATCATGGCGATGACGATGGCGGTATTCTCCTGGCCGAAGACATCAAGCGCGTCCTCATAAGCCGAGGGTGAAATGCCGAGATATCCCCTCACCTGCGCCGCGGTGGCCATCAACTCGCGCCAGTTGCTGATCCCGCTTGGTGCATAGTCGGCGATCTCTGGACAGGCTTTCATCACCAATCCCAGCGGATAGGCCTTTGTGGCATCCTCTGCCTTTGGTTTTACCGGCTCGAGTTTGGGTCCGTGGCTGTTTCTTGAGCCAGGTTCAAGATCAGATTGAGATTCGGGTTTTGAATTCTGTTGCTGCGGCTCATTCTGAGACTCATTGGCGCTCTGATTCTCTGCATTTATATGTTTTTCTAACAGGATAGCCACTTCGTCATGCAACGTTGCCAAATCGCACAGGATTGGCTCCAGCGTTGCAAGCACTGCCTGGCGCGGGATGGCCTCCACAATGGCCCGGAACCGCTTCCAGATCGCTGACCAGTCGCCGGGGACGTCTTCTGCGACGGCAACCTCGATGAGTTTGGCTATATCACGCCTATGAAGCGTAATCCCCTCCCGAACGAGCTTGAGTGCCCTAGAGGCTGCCCGCACGCTCTCGGCGGCCTGCTGCAGCTCCTCTGCCCGTGCCAGCAGCGGCGCCAGGGAAAAGCCGAACGCGTGGGTGATCTCCCCTTCCCTGCCCTTGCGTGAATAGCGTTTGCCGTTCGGGCTGTCCTTGCGGGTGATCAGACCGCATTCGAGCAGCGCCGCGAGGTGCCGGCGCAAGGTTGCGTTAGCCATGCCGTGGGCACGCATAGAGAGCTGGACATTGGAGGGAAAGACCACCAGGCCGTTTTCGGCTGACAGCTCGTTATCCGGTAGGAACGACAACAAAGCGTTGAGCACAGCCAGGGAGCGGTCGCCGACGCCGACGATTTCCTTGCCTTCGCACAGCCAGCGATATACCTGCCACTTGTCGGCCGTTTTCCCCGTTTCGATTTCCTGCGCCTGCGCCTGTGTTTTCAACTGGCCAAGCGACATCGACCGCCGCCCAAAGGGCGTCGTTATCAGATTTCCAAGCATCTCCATTCACCTTTTCAAAAAGGCAAAAGAAATCTGCGCGTCAAAACGACGTCCAAGACTCTTGACAGTGATTCGTGGAAATGCGATTCTCAGTCTGCTAGAACTTTGAGAGAGGCTTCCACGACTGGGTCGTTTGGGGGCCTTTTTCTTTTGCTGGTTTAATCTCCCGTTTCCGTCATCCCTTTCGACTCCTTGAAGGCTTCATAAAGCTGATCAAGGTTGTTGGTGATGAACACACCAAATTCCTTCGCGTTCTCCTCATTCAACGCAATGGAAAACGTCTTGCCCGAGAACCTGGTCGCGACACTGACCGATTGGTCCGCCGGGGCCCAGACCGCGCCAGCACCGGCGCTGATCCCTCTGCGAACCGGTTTTTTCGAACCGCCTCCCTTCAGGAAGCCAAGAAGCAGGTCAAAGCGTTCCGGTGATAGCGCCGCGGCGACTTCAGCGCGCGCCACAAAAGCCAATGCATCCGCAGTGTGCCTCGGATTTTCGATGAGTTTGCGCAGTTCCAGCCAACGGTCGCGCCCGACGCCCTTGGCGGGGCCGATCGCTGCAATCACCGCCTCTGGAATTGCCTTCGGTATGGTTAGCATCTTTGAAAGCGTCTGATAGTCCACCGAAAGTGCGGCCTGAATGGCATCGCGGGTATAGCCGAGGGTTTCGAGGCGATCGGCGAAGCTCACGCGTTCGATAAAACTCAGATTGGCGCGGGCAGAATTTTCCTGTCCTTGGCTGATGACGTGGTCGAGGTCGGCAAGGGGCTTTACGATGGCACGCACCGGTCGCCCGAGCTCCTTTGCCACCCTCGCCCGCCTGTGACCAAAAACGATCATGTAGCGGCCGCCGCTTTTCGGATGCGGCCGCACAAGAATGGGGCTGTCCTGCCCCCTTTCCCTGATGGCGTCGAAAAGTTCGCGGTACTCCTCGTCATCGCCCGCCGGCATCCGGTCCGTCACGAAAGAGGCGTCGAGGAGGTCCGGATCAAGATCGACGACCGTCTCGCCATCGACCAGCTTGGAGGCCTGGCGTGCCAGCTCGTCAATGGAGGACGACATCGATTTTGCCGCACCAAATTTGCGGAATCCGGCACTTGGCTCGGCATCGCCGGGTGCGTCCGGCTCGCCGTGCATGATACTTTCAAATATGTTCTTTCGCGCCATGTAAAATTTTCCCCGAAATTATATCAATGCAATGATTTCATTGACTGAATCTCGTATTTAGTCTGCCGTCTACTTCCTTCCCCACGCTTCATGAATCAGTTCGCGGATTTCCGAGTTGACCGCCTCCATCGACTCCATCGCCCGATCATACGTGTGCCGGTTCATCGCCGATTTTTCCACCTCATAGAGCGTCTGCTTGGTAAGCCCGGCATCCGATATCGCGGTCGATTTGAGCATCTGGTGCTTGAGCATCTGCGGCGCCAGCATCGACTGCATGAAGCCCATCATCTGTGTTTGTGGAATATCGGTCGGCTCATAGCGTGTGATCAGGTATCGGAACCAGTCGAGATCGACATCACCGCCCGCCGCCCCGACGGTTTTCAGGATGTCACCGAGCATCAGCAGGAACTGCGACATCGACATCAGATCGAGCATCTGCGGATGAACCGTAATGAGCACCGCCGTCGCCGCGGCGAGTGCAGTCAGCGTCAGATAGCCCAGTTGCGGCGGACAATCGATAACGACGACGTCATAGCGCTCGTCCACCTCCTTGAGCGCATTCTCGATGCGGTTCCAGAACGTCTTGCCGGCGATCGAATTCCGGCTCTGCATCGCAAGCGGCGTATCGTACTCGTACTCCTGCAATTCCAGCGAGGCCGGAACAACGTCGAGACCGGGGATATTGGTGGGCAGGATAATATCGGCGATCGGCTTGCGCGAATCGTCATAGCGGATCGCCTCGTAGATCGAGGGATTCTGGTCGAGTTCCGGCTGAATGCCGTAAAGGGCCGAAAGCGATGCCTGCGGATCAAGGTCAAGCGCCAAGACGCGATGCCCGGTCAATGCCATGTGCTGGGCGAGGTGCGCAGCGGTTGTCGTCTTACCCGACCCGCCCTTGAAATTGACTACGCCGATAACCTGCAGCTTTTCATTGCCGCGGCGATGCGGGACATACTTCTTGACATCGGCGCGACCATTGCGATCGAGCCAATGGCGCAACTGCATGATCTGCTCGGCCGAATAGCTGCGGCGGCCGCCGGCATGAATCATTGGCTCGACGCCCTTGCCTTCCAGATGCAACTTCTTAAGGTTGCTGGTCGACACGCCGAGAAAATAGGCGGCTTCCGCAAGCGAAAACTGGCGCAGCGTTTTACGCGCATTGGGCGGAAATGTTTCCATGCGAAGCATGTTGAGCTTCCGTGAAATCTCGCGACCTTGTGCGAGAATCGTGTCATCAAAGGAAGCTTTTCTTGCTGATGCTGCGATGTTCATCGTTGATCCGGCCTCAAATGACGGTATTTCCACTAAAACCGCTCTAATACCGTCATTATGTCCGATTCGCTTGCAACAGCAAGTGTTTGCTGTTGATAACCGGTCAGCCATAGGGTGAGCGATCGCGAACCCTGCGTGTTGACGATCGCGATTCACGTGCCTGTAGCCGGCGCCCTTTGCATTTACCCGTTTGACATTGAAGCATGTTTTGGCAGTTTAGACTGCAGACCATTCGTCTTGACTTCGGTGATGGGGTCGACCCCATGGCCCTGGACGCGGTTGTGTCATCGGCGCGGCGGGCAATGCGTTGCAAGTGCCTGCGTTTGCGATCTACGAGGGCAGGGAGGAGCGCTTAAAAAAATGGAACAGGATGAGCGTTGACGGCTGTCGGCCAATCATGGCATCGTCGTCAAGCCAGCGAGAAGCCGTAGTAGCCCGGCGCTAACCGGGCTACTCGGCCTCCCAGACTCCGTTCCCCTCCAGAGCCTGTCGAACAGAAGTTAGCTCCAGTTTAACTTCTGTTCATCTTTATAGTTAACGAATTATCAACGCGTTAGACTCGCACGCCTATTCATCACAATCATGTTCCAACCTGTTGCAGTCAGGTTGGGAGGATCGCCAAAATCCAAAGGGGACAGAAAAAGTCGTCCCCTAGGGATTTTGGTGAATGGGCGATGCACTAGCCCCAAGTCTGCCGCCGGCACCCCGCATCCAGCCCCTGGGCGATCTTATCCCAAACGCAGCAAAATGGTACTGCACCATTGGTGCAACGAACCCGAAAACGAGTACCCATTTCGGCCAACCGCCGGTGAACTCGAAGAACAAATGCTTCAGACAAGCCATGTCCGATCCATTTTCTTGCAATCGCCAGGCGAACGCGCCATGCTGCCTTTGCAATGCCATCGATCACTTGAGACTGGTTAGGCCGGACCCGTTAGCATGATGATTCATTCACCACGGACGCTCCTCAACGTCAGACATTTTTGGCCACAATCAAAGCGCAACTATCGAGCGATGACCTTGGACCGGTTGCCGGCGTGCCGGTGGGCGATCCCTGGGACGGGGGTCATCTGGCATTGTCAAGAGCCGAAACGCATGGTGCGTTCTCGGGGAAACGCGGACACGATCGCAAGGAACACGATTATGGTTAAGCTTCGTTTCAATATACTTGCAGCGACGGTCATTGCCGGCGCCGGACTGGCTTTTCTCACGCTCCCCGCGTCCGCTGCTACGGCAGCACAATCCGTCACCAAAGAATGCAGCACCCAGTATAATGCCGCCAAGGAGGCGGGTACCCTCAATGGCCAGAAATGGCCGCAGTTCCTTTCAGAGTGCAGCGCCAAGCTGAAAGATCAGACCGGTACCGACGCCGCTCCCGCCGCCACGACGCCAACGAAAAAGGCGACCAAGGACACCACCACCACCACAAAACAGACCAAGGCGCCGTCGACCAAGCCTGCCAAGACTGAGACAGCGGCCGCAAGCGGCATGTCGGCGAAGGCGGTTACCAAGGAATGCAGCACGCAATACCAGGCGGCGAAGTCGGCCGGAACGCTCAACGGACAGACGTGGCCGAAATTTCTCTCTGCCTGTAGCGACAGCCTAAAGTCGGACAATTCTGACGCGACAACGCCGCCAGAGCCGGCACCGACCAAGGCAACGGCCACCAAGACGACGACGAAGACAGCCACCGCTACGACAGCCGACGGCAAGCCGTTGACGCCGGGACAGATTGCGTTCCGCCAGCGCATCAGCGCGTGCGGCGAGCAGTGGCAGCAGGCCAAGGCGGCCAACAAGACCGGCGGCAAGACATGGCCGCAATATTGGAGCGCATGCAATACGCGCATGAAATCCGAGTAGGCAGGCGCTTGGCAGTTTTCCATCGCCCGGGCTGGCCATGCCAGTCCGGCTTTTCGTGTCCACAGCCGAGAGCGTTGACAAATCGCGCGTCTTGGGCGGGCTGACATTTCGCCTGCAACGATGTAAATCGCTGGCATTGGCGTGGAACACTGGGCATGAACGGAACAAAGCGGACAGTCTATTTCATACTCGGTTGGCTGATGGTGTCGCTTGGATTCATCGGCGCGATGCTGCCGGTCATGCCGACGACCATTTTCCTCATTCTTGCGGCCTGGTGTTTCAGTCGCTCTTCACCGCGCTTTGAAAAATGGCTGTTGCAACACCCGGTCTTCGGCCCGACCCTTGTTCACTGGCGTGAACAAGGCGCCATACCCAAGCGCGTGAAATGGATTGCCTGCGCCGGCATGGCACTCGGCTATGGCGCGTTTTTCTATTTCGTCAGGCCGTCGCCGTTCCTTGGCGGCGTCGTTGCACTTTTTTTCATGGCCTGCGCAGCCTACGTCATCAGCCGCCCGAGTGTCGCAGCATAATTTTACTAGCTGTCGATACGTTCTTCGGTCACAGCGTCGAAGAGGTGGAGCGTTCCGGCGTCGATGCTGAAGCGCTGTAGTGAACCTAAAGCGACCCGTGATCGCGGTGGCAAGCTCGCGGTGAGACGCTGATTGCCGATGGACGTGGTAACCACCAGTTCTGGCCCCGTTAATTCCACCACTTCAACTTTCGCTTCGATGGTCACGTCAGACGTGTTCGCTGGTGTGAGGCTCAGATTCTCCGGTCGAATACCAACGACAACGCGACGTGATGCTACGTTTTGCAAAGAGCGGGCGAGGGGGATCGCAGTTTGCGAACCGGCGATGCGCGCAGTTCCATCGGCCATTGTCGCATCGAGCATGTTCATTGGCGGCGAACCGACGAAACTCGCGACATAGCGCGTTGCCGGCCGATTATAGATCTCGTTGGGCGACGCCAGCTGCTCGATATGACCGTCCCGCATGACGGCAATACGCGTGGCCAGGGTCATTGCTTCGATTTGGTCATGGGTGACGTAGACGATCGTGGTGCCGAGCATTTGGTGGAGTCGCTTCAGTTCGGTGCGCGTCTCCATGCGCAGCTTCGCGTCGAGGTTGGACAATGGCTCGTCGAACAGGAAAATCTGTGGGTCGCGAACAAGAGCACGGCCAATTGCCACCCGCTGACGCTGGCCACCGGAAAGTTCGGATGGCTTGCGGCCAAGCAGGCTCTCGATCTGCAACATCCTTGCGGTTTTTTCCACGGCCTGTGCCCGCTCCACCGCCGGCACTTTGCGCATTTCAAGGCCAAAACCGATGTTGCGTGCGACCGATAGATTTGGATATAAAGCGTAGGACTGGAAGACCATGGCAATGTCTCTGTCCTTCGGATGAACACCGGCCACCGAACGGTCGCCAATACGGACGTCGCCCTCTGTCGCTTCGGCAAGACCCGCGATGATATTGAGCAAGGTCGACTTGCCGCAGCCGGAAGAGCCGAGAAGCACCAGAAACTCGCCGCTGGCGAGCGACAAATTGATGCCCTTCAGCGTTTCGACACTGCCATAGCGCTTGCGGATATTAACAAGTTCAAGGGCGCTCATGGCTCATTCTCCGACAGGGAATGAAGGATCTCGCCATCATAGCGACGCGGAACGGTGGATATCGCCGTCGACGCAATGCGCACGCCGCATTCGAGGCCCTGCTCAAGCGTTCGTCCGTCTGCCAGCGCCGCAAGGAAAGCCGCGTTGAAAACGTCGCCAGCGCCTATCGTATCGGCAACGGAAACCAGCGGTGCACGGACAGAGACGAGTTTGTCATCCGGACCTATAGCCAGCGCTCCATCCGGCCCGCGCTTGACGACGACGGTTGCACCGCTAGGCATAAGGGCTTTCAACGTGTGCGCTGCCTCGGCGGGATCGACACAATCGGCAAGTTGCGTCGTTTCGACTTCATTGAAAAGGGCAAGCTTACACCGCGAAAGCCATCGGCGGGCCTTGTCACGGTTTGCCTGCGTCCAACCGTCGATGGGCCAGCCGGTATCGAGCGCAAGGGCGATCCCATTCGCGTCGGCCCAGGCGAAGAGTTCACTGTATTGGGCAACGAGGCGGTCGGTCAGAAACGCGCCACAGAGGATGACAATACCACCTTTCAGCCTTTCGGTATCGAGCATGGCGGCAACCTCTTGCCAGGATAGCGCACCGATGTGACCGCGCGTGGTGAAGAAGGTCCGCTCACCGTTCGGATGCGTGATGCCGACCGAAAGTGTGGTGCCCGTGGGCGCGACAGGCCAATCCCCTGCTACGGCACCAAACCCCTGGCGGAGCCATTCACCAAACTGGTCGTTACCAATATTGGCGGCAATCTGGAATGCAATACCAAGGCCCTGCCAGGTCAGGGCGGCGTTTCCCGCGGATCCACCGACGCGCAGTTCGTCGTAGTCGACCATGATCTCCGTCCCAGGCGTCGGCCAGGGATCGGCGGGCCCGAGGATCAGGTCGACATTGACATTTCCGATGACAGCAAGGGGCCGCATCATTCGCTCCGCGTGATCTTGGTCGTACGGACCGGCGTGCCGATATTCTCGACCCGCATGCCGGAAAAGCCGAGCATGAAGTGCTGACCCGCGGGCAGAAGCGCGAAGGCGGCCGCGATGCCGCTGGCCGTTCCGACATCGATTGTTACTGCGCCTTCGACGGGTGTTTCACCCGAGGCGTCGAGCATGACCACAGGGGAACCCGCTTCAAGTGCGGAGCTCGCCATGCGGGCAACAAGTTCTGCGGCTTCGTCACGGGACCGAAACAATACGACGCCGACCTTGGGGCCCAGCATTTCCATCGGACCGTGACGCAACTGGCCGCCTTCGAGCGAAAAACAGGGAATGCGGGAGAGTTCGGTGAGGCCGAGGGCGATGGCCTCGGCTACGCCTTGCATGCGTCGGCCGGATGTTACGACTGCGTCAGCGCCAGAAAATGCTTTGACCGCCGCGTCGACATCGGGCACGCGCTCGGAGCGCAGGACGGCGAGGGCCGGTTCAGGATCTTCGCCGAGCGCGCTCAGCACGGCAAGATGCAAGGCAAAGCTCAACGTGAGGCTGCGTGTTGCCGCAAAGGCCTTTTCTGTGCCGCCTGAGCCGACGAGAGATGGAATGGTCCGGGCGAGGGTCGACCCGCCTTCCAGCGTCAGACCGAATGCATCGGCAGGCACCCCCGCCTCGGCAAACCAGCGTAACACCTCTGCGCTTTCGCCCGACTGTGAGGTAAGGAGAATTGTCTTGCCTGATAATGCGAGCGGCTGCCCGAGCTGCTCGGATAGTGGCAGGGCGACCGCATCGATTCCGAGCGCGCGATAGAACGGTTCGACGGCCCGGCCCACCGCGTGAGATCCGCCCATGCCGAGCAGCAGCAGGCTTTGGTTTGCGCGTAGGGACTCGGCAATTGTCACTGCAAGTGGTGCCGCAGCATCAAATGAAGCAATGGCGTCGGCATTCTGGCGGGCCATTTCATATTCGATCGCGACAAGACCGGCGGGGCGGGTGGTGTTCATATCTGCATTCATCCTTTGACGCCGCCGCTGGTCAGGCCCGCAATCAGGGCACGTTGCATGAAGAGACCGATGAGCAGCGGGGGGAGGGCGGCCAATACACCCGCTGTGGCAATGAGCCCGTAATCGGAGACGCGTCCACCGGCGAGGTCGGCGATCGCGACGGTCAGCGTCTTGGCGCGCTGATCCGAGGTGAAGAGAAGCGCATAGAAGAATTCATCCCAGGCGAGCAGGAATGCAAAGAGCGCCGCGGTCGTCATGACCGGCGCGGCGAGCGGCAAGGTAATGATCCGCAAGATCTGGTCAAGCCGCGCCCCATCCATCGTCGCAGCGCTTTCGATCTCTCGGGGTATGGAATCGAAGCCGGATTTGAGAAGCCAGGTTGTGAAGGGCGCGAGGATCGTAAGGTAGACCAGCGCGAGCCCGAAAACGGTGTTGAGGAGGCCGAACCAAGAAAGCGCCATGTAGAGCGGCACGGCAAGCGCGACTGGCGGCAACATATAGGTGGCGATGACCGCGTAGAGGGACCAGCCGACCGAAGGCGTCCGCGAGACGGCCCAGGCCGAAGGGATCGCCACAAGCAACGCGGCAATCGTCGCCATGCCCGCAACCTTGATGCTGTTGAACAGCGAGGCGACGAAGGCCTGTCCGGCGCTGTTGGCAACGGACGACAGCAATACGCCGTAACGCGACAGGTCCACGGTTTCCGGCCACCAGTGCAGCGGCTTCACGATGAGATCGGGTGTCGAGGAAATGCTCATGACAAAGAGCCAGAGGACCGGCGCAAGGATGACAACGAGCAACAACAGCGCTGCCAGATGCACGAGAACGGTTGCGGTAAGGCTTCTACGTTCCATTAGGACACACCCGCGCTTTTTCGAATGAGAGCCGCATAGGCGACCGCAAGGACCGTCACCAGCAGCGTAACGATCAAAGCCAGCGAAGCGCCCGACCCCGCCCGCTGGAATGAAAAGGCTTCTTGATATACGAGGATCGAAAGCGTGCGTGTACTGTTGGCTGGGCCGCCGCGTGTCATGATCCAGATGATGTCGAAAACCTTGAATGCCTCGATAGTGCGCAACACCAGCGCGACCATCAGCGGGCCGGCAAGGTAGGGCATGATAACGAAACGGAAACGCGACCAGGCACCAGCACCATCGACCATCGCCGCCGCCGTAATGTCACGTGGCACGGCCTGAAGGGCGGCAAGGGCGATCAGCGCGACGAGCGGAAAATTCTTCCAACAATCGGCGACGATCAGGGATGCCAGTGCGGTGCCAGGTTCACCAAGCCATGATTGATAGGCGTCGATAATCCCGATTTGCGTAAGCGCTGCATTGAGCGCGCCATACTCAGGATTGTAGATGAGCCGCCATAGCGTGGCATTGACCACCGTTGGCAATGCCCAAGGCAATATCATCAGTGCCCGCAAGACCGAGCGGCCATAGAAGCGCTGGTTGAGCAGCAGCGCAGCGAGCACGCCTATGACCATTTCCGCCGCGACTGAAAGCACCGCAAACCAGAAGGTGATTACGAGCGTTCGCTGAAAGTTGGAGCCGGAGAGGATCCGGGCGTAATTCTCGAGGCCGACGAAATTGCCTTCGGTGCCGACAAGCTTGGCATCGGTAAAGGACAGGCGCACCGTATCGAAGAGTGGCCAGCCAATAATCGCGACCATGACGATCAAAAGCGGCAACATCAAAAACCATGCGCGGGTCGTGATCCAGCTGCTCGTCATGAAAAAGTGCCTGCCACGCTAACAATCCGATAATATTGATCATTAAGAAAGGCGCGGGCGAAGAAATGTGTCCGCTCGCCCGCGCTCCATTTCAGAGGCCGCTGTCCTGGACGGCTGTCTCCAGCGCATCCTCGGGCTTCGCCTGGCCAAGCAGCGATTGCTGGATTGCCTGCTGCAGCGCCGTGGAAAGCTCCTGATACTTCGGCGTTGTGGGACGGGGGTACATGGCCGCAAGCCCGACTTTCGCCGCCGCGATCAACTCCTCCTGACCCTTTACAACAGCCGGGTCGTCATAAGACGATGCCCAGATCGGCAGGCTGAGCTTGGCATACTGGTTCTGGGTGGCCTGCGAAGTCATGAAGCTAATGTATTTCCATGCCTCGTCCGGATGTTTGCTCGTCGAGGTGATGCCGAGTCCCATCGAGCCATTGACGGCCGAGACCTTGCTTTTGCCTTCAACGCCGGGTGCAGGAACCACGCCGACCTTGCCAGCGACCTTGCTGTCCTTGGGATCATTGGCCATGTTATACATGTAGGTCCAATTAAGAGCGAAAGCCGCTTCGCCATTCTGGAAGACACGGCGGACATCCTCCTCCAGGAATTCCTTAGAGTTCGGGTTCGTGACGCCGGACGTGTAGCTGTCGACCATGTATTTTAGCGCGTCGAGGCCACCGCCCGTCTGGAATGCCGGCTTGCCGTCCTTGATGAAGCTGCCGCCATAGGCGCTGACGAGCGTCGCGTAATCGCAGATGGCGGCTTCGGCCTGCGACCAACTCCAGGCAATGGGGGTCGCGAGAATACCCTTGTCCTTGATTGTCTTGGCCTGTTCGGCAAGCTCTGCCCATGTTGTCGGCGGCGTCTTGATGCCGGCCTTCTCAAGAATTTCCTTGTTGTAGAAGAGGTATTTGGTGTCGAGGATCCAGGGCATTCCATAACGCTTGCCATTATACTCAACCGTGGTCCAGGCACCCGGCAATACTCCCGACTGAGCTTCCGGTGCGATCTTATCGGTTACATCCAAAAGGACCTTGTTGGTTGCATATTCGGCCGGCCAAATCACGTCGAAGAGGACAACGTCATAGCCACCGCCAGAACCCTGGGCGAGGACGGTCTTATCATGCAGGCCCTCATAGGGAACAAATTCGAGATTGACCGAAATGTCCGGATTGGCCTTGGTAAAGGCCTCCGTCATGGCGCGTACGTCTGCCTCGCTGTAAGCAGCCTGCGCCATGAACAGCGCATTGATCTGGTTCTGCGCATGAGCCGGCGAAAACAGCGCCGCTCCAAGGAGTGTCGCGCCAAGGAGCGCAGTCTGCACGGATTTCAACATTATTACCTCCTATTTGGCCTTGGTCAGTTGCGGAGCCGCCCTACGGGAGTGGCGCCGGTTGGTGTTAAGTCCGAGAGCTTTTAACCAGGACCTGCCCGCGACTTCCCTTCGTCCGGCCAGTGCTCATTCCCCGAAGACTCTTATGGTCTCTTTTATTAAATCAATTGTCTTGACTTATTTGTTGTTGAATATTCTTCTAGAGTCAAGTGGGGACTGTGATGGAAAGCAAGAGATCGATCAGGGCGAAGAGTGGGACCAATCTTGGCGGTGCGAGCGCGCATAATCGCCGCATCATGATCGATGCGCTGCGCGTTAATGGCGCCCTGTCGCGTGCCGACCTTGCAAGAGCAACCGGCCTTACCCCTCAAACAGTATCCAACATCATTGAGGAACTGGCCTCTGACGGGCTGGTGCGCTCGCAGGCCACTGTAAGGCGGGGGAGGGGACAGCCCGCAACCCCTTACCAGCTCGTACCGGAGGGCGCTTTCGCCATCGGCCTGCAGATCGATCGCCACGTTACCCGTACCGTGATTGTCAACTTGGTCGGTGAGACGCTCGTTAAGATCGAGGCAAAGCTTCCGCCTGGCGGTCCGGCCGAGGGTGTGCTGGTGATCCTCGACCTGATCAGGCGGGCGCGCGAGGAACTTGCCAATCAGTCAACGGATGCGGATAGGCGGCTTGTCGGTCTCGGCGTCGCTATGCCGGGGCCGTTCGGAATCAACACGCTTTACGATGATCCATGGATGATGACGGCATGGCAGAATTTTCCGCTCATCGATCGCATTGCGGAAGGCACCGGTCTCGAGGTGGCATTGCAGAACGATGCTGCTGCCGCTGCCACAGCGGAGCGCCTTCTCGGCGCCGCCCACGGTCTCGATCATGCGATCTGCATCTATTTCGGCTATGGCCTTGGGACGGGTCTCATTTTGAACGGCGAACTCTATGGGGGCGCGCACGCCAATGCCGGTGAGATCGGCATGATTTTGGCGTTAATCCCGGGTGATGACGCTGACGTCGAACATCTGGAGCACTACGCATCGATGGCGTCCTTGTGCAAATTGCTCAACATCGATCCATCGGAACCGGAACTTTTCGCGATTGTGAGCGACGCGCTTATACGCGGGAGTCCGCAGATCGAGGCCTGGATAGCCGACGTGGCGCAGCGGTTGCGCCGCGCCATTCAGGCGCTTGAATCCATCTTCGACCCGCAGACGATCATTCTGTGTGGCGGCGCCCCACGCATCCTCATCGACCGTCTCGTCAAGGAGATCGAGCCCCTGCTGCCCTCTATCGCAGATCGGGCCAGCCGGCTTCCCGAAGCGCGACTTCAGGCCGGATTAGCGGATCCGTGGTCGGTGGCGCTTGGCGCGGCCGCGGAACCGATAGCGCGGACCTTTGATCCGCGCTTCTCGGCCATATGGAAGAATATTTAGGCGGCCCGTTTGATGGCGTCTCCCAGCATCGAAGCTATCGTGTCGATCTGTTCCTTTTCCACGATTAGTGGCGGTGAAAGAGCGATCGTATCGCCGGTCACGCGAACGAGAAGACCTTTCTTGAAACAGTCGACGAAGACATCATAGCCACGCGCGCCGGCCGCATCGGGGTGAGGCGCGAGTTCGATGCCGGCAACGAGACCAATTGTGCGGATATCGATGACATTCGAAATGCCCTTCAGGCTGTGCATCGCTTCCTGCCAATGGTCGGCAACTTCGGCAGCGCGGGTCAGAAGCTCTTCCTCGCGGTAGATTTCGAGCGTCGCGAGACCCGCGGCACAGGCAACCGGGTGTCCCGAATAGGTGTAGCCATGAAACAGTTCAATCTGGCTTTCCGGCCCAGTCATCAGCGCGTCATAAATGGCCTCGCTGGCAAAGACCGCACCCATCGGCAGCGCGCCGTTAGTCAGGCCCTTGGCGGTTGTGACAAGATCGGGCACGACGCCAAAGTAATCGACGGCAAACGGGGTCCCGAGGCGGCCAAAGCCGGTGATGACTTCGTCGAAAATGAGCAGGATGCCATGTTTCTTGCTGATTGCGCGGAGCTTCTCAAGATAGCCCTTGGGTGGAAGGAGCACGCCGGTCGAACCCGCGACCGGCTCGACAATGACGGCGGCGATGGTTTCGGCGCCATGCAGTGCAACGAGACGTTCCAGGTCGTCGGCAAGGTCGGCGCCGTGTTCGGGCAAACCTTTGACGAAGGAATTGCGCACGGGATCATGGGTATGACGCAAATGATCCGCACCCGGCAACATCGGAAAAACGCGGCGGTTATTGACAAGACCGCCGACGGAAATGCCGCCAAAGCCAACACCGTGATAGCCGCGCTCACGGCCGATGACCCGCGTGCGCGTGCCCTGACCGATAGCGCGCTGGTAGGCGATTGCAATCTTCAAGGCCGTGTCAACTGATTCAGACCCCGACCCGGTAAAGAATACCTTGGTGAGTCCAGCTTCCTTGCCGCCAGGAGCGATCGCTGCAAGTTTTTCGGCAAAATCGAATACGCCGGGATGGCCCATCTGGAATGAGGGCGCGAAATCCATTGTCATCAGCTGGCGGGCTACCGCATCGGCAATCTTTTCGCGGCCGTGACCGGCGTTGACGCACCAGAGACCGGCCGTACCGTCGAGTACCTGACCGCCATCGACATCAGTGTAATACATGCCCTTGGCGCCGGCCAGCAGCCGTGGCGCCGCCTTGAACTGCCTGTTGGCCGTAAACGGCATCCAGTAACTCTCGAGCGATGGGGTGTTCGACATAAGCATGGAAGTCTCCTCTTCTTTACGCAAGAAGCCACGGTTTGAATTATCCAACAAGTCCTTTTCTATTTGTAGCCAACCAGTTGTTTTTATTGAAGGTCCATGGAATATTTGCGCCATATAAAACAGGTGCAACAGAGATGAGCATTGATTTAGGCGGACGGCTGCGTTTCCTTCGCGAACGACATGGTCTTTCCCAGCGTGAACTCGCCAAGCGCGCAGGTGTGACCAACTCCACGATCTCGCTGATCGAGTCCAACCAGACTAACCCTTCTGTCGGCGCGCTCAAGCGCATCCTTGACGGCATTCCGATCGGACTTGCCGAGTTTTTCGCGCTCGAGCCGGATCGCAAGCAAAAGGTGTTTTACGAGGCCGGGGAACTCGTCGAGATCGGCAAGGGCAACATCTCCTACAGGCAGATCGGCGAGAACCTCTTCGGACGGGCCTTGCAAATCCTCAAGGAACGATATGAACCCGGCGGCGATACGGGGAAGATTCCCCTTGTTCATGACGGTGAGGAGGGCGGTGTCGTGATCAGTGGGCGCCTTGAAGTGACGGTCGACGATGAGCGGCGCATCCTTGGACCGGGCGACGCCTACTATTTTGAAAGTCGCCGACCGCACAGGTTCCGCTGCGTCGGTCCGAACGCCTGCCAAGTGGTCAGCGCCTGCACACCGCCAACCTTCTGACCCTTAGCGAAGCGCCGCAAACCAGGCGATCAGCTCCGCACTGTTTCGCAGACCATAGGCACGCATCAGCCGCGCACGGTGCGCTTCAATGGTTCTCTTGGATAGACCGATCTCTTGGGCGATCTGGGCGTTGGTCTTGCCTTGCGAGACGAGGGTAAGCACCTGCTTTTGCCGATCTGATATCAGGCTAGTGGTGGCGGCAACTGTTCGGCTCATCGGCTCGAAACAGTAGAGCGCTTCCGCGAACGGATCGGCCTGGTTGCGGCTGCGCCCCCGCACCCTGCACCAGAAGCTTGTGCCGTCACGTCGTCGCATCAGGCGCTCGTCGTAATAGACCTTGCCGCCAGCAAAGTTCGTCCGCCACATCTCGCCGGTACGTACGAAATCCCTAATCTTCGGATAAAGCCTTGAAAAACTCTGGTCGATCAGTTCATCGCGTTCATAGCCGAACTCCTTTGCGAATTCGACATTACAATCGCGTATGATACGGTAAGTCGCATAGACCATCGGCACCGGCAGGTCGGCAAGCCAGAAGCGTTTTGCGCTTTCAGGATTTGCGATGTCGGAACTGGATAATGCGGCTGCTGTCATGCAGTATTAATACGACTACCTGTACCGCCTCGACAAGCCATACCGTTGGCGCCCAGAGGATGGAGAAATGGGAGATTGTCCTTGAAAAAAGTTTATTCAGATGTGAGCGCCGCGCTCGATGGCGTGCTGTTCGACGGCATGACCATCATGGCCGGCGGCTTTGGCCTTTGCGGCATCCCGGAAGCGCTGATCTACGCGATCCGCGACTCGGGCGTTAAGGATTTGAGCGTGATTTCAAACAATGCGGGCGTCGATGGCATCGGCCTCGGTGTTCTGCTTGAAACGCGGCAGATCCGCAAGATGGTCTCGTCCTATGTCGGGGAGAACAAGTTGTTCGCCCAGCAATACCTGTCGGGCGAACTCGAACTGGAATTCAACCCACAAGGTACGCTCGCCGAGCGCATCCGCGCGGGTGGTGCGGGTATTCCGGCCTTCTATACCAAGACGGGTGTCGGCACGATCATTGCCGAGGGCAAGGATGTACGCGAATTCGATGGCGAGTCCTACGTCATGGAGCGTGGTCTCTTCGCCGACCTTTCCATCGTTCACGCCTACAAGGGCGATACGGAAGGCAATCTTGTCTATCGGAAGACGGCGCGTAACTTCAATCCGATCATGGCAACGGCCGCAAAGATCACGATCGCGGAGGTCGAAAATCTTGTCGATGCGGGCAAGATCGATCCCGACCAAGTGCACACGCCGGGCATCTTCGTCAAACGCATCGTGCATGTGGCCAATCCCGCCAAGCATATCGAGCAACGAACGACCCGCCCGCGTATCATCGCTGCAAGTGAGGTGAACTAAGATGGCCTGGACACGCGATCAAATGGCCGAACGCGCCGCAAAGGAATTGCAGGACGGCTTCTACGTTAATCTCGGCATTGGCATTCCGACCCTCGTCGCCAATTATATTCCGACCGGCATGAGCGTTCAGCTTCAGAGTGAGAACGGCATGCTCGGAATGGGCCCTTTCCCCTATGAGGGCGAGGAGGACGCCGACCTCATCAATGCCGGCAAACAGACGATCACCGAACTACCCACCACCAGCTATTTCTCCGGCGCCGACAGCTTCGGCATGATACGCGGCGGCCATATCGATCTTTCCATTCTCGGTGCGATGCAGGTTGCCCGAAACGGTGACCTCGCCAACTGGATGGTGCCGGGCAAGATGGTGAAGGGCATGGGCGGCGCGATGGACCTTGTGGCTGGTGTCAAGCGCGTGGTCGTCGTGATGGAGCATGAGGCCAAGGGCGAAGCTAAGCTTCTCGAAGAATGCAGCCTACCGTTGACTGGCCAGCGCGTGACCGATCTCGTCATCACCGATCTCGGTGTCTTTACCTTCGAACGTCATGGCGATCCAAAGATGACATTGATCGAAATCGCGCCGGGGGTTTCGCTAGACGAAATCAAGGCGAAGACCCAGGCAAAATTCGAGATCGCGATCTGATAATACCCGAGCTCCCTCTGGTTGGGGTGGCGCTCGCCCTTCAGCGTCACCAGCAGACGAAGCCACCGTCGACGACGAGATCGATACCCGTCACGAAGGACGCTGCCCTGCTTGCGAGGAAGACCGCTGGGCCGATCATTTCTTCAGGCTCCGCGAGGCGGCCCATTGGCGTGTCGCGTTCGAAGATCTTGACCTGCTCTGCAACTTCCGGACGCTGGTTCATCGGGGTCAACGTATAACCCGGGCTGATCGAATTGACGCGCACGCCCCGGCCCACCCATTCCATCGCCAAGCTCTTCGAAAGGTGGATGACTGCCGCCTTGGACGAATTATAATCCGCCTGCTTGAGGTCGCGGTTGACGATCGAGCCGGACATGGAGGCAATGTTGATGATAGAGCCCTTGCCTCGCAACAGCATGACGCGCGCCTCCGCCTGACAGGACAGAAACACACCCGTAACGTTGACGTCGTAGACATGCTGCCAGCTCTGGCGTGCAAGCGTCTCGGCCGCGCCGCCCGCTCCGATACCCGCATTGTTGACGGCGATGGTGAGAGCGCCGAGTTCCGTCTCGATCCCGCGCACCGCGCTTGCCAAATCTTCTGCGGATGTGACTGAGCCTTCGATGGCTATCGCCCTGCGTCCCACTGCGTGGATATGCTCGACTGTCTCGTTGAGGCCATCACCAGAAGCATGTCCGAAACAGCCGATATCGGCACCGGCTTCGGCGAGGCCGATCGCGATGGCCCTGCCAATACCGCTGCCTGCGCCCGTCACGATGGCGATGCCGCCTTGAAGGTCGAAAAGGTCCATGTTCAGTCCTTTCCGGCTAGCTCCTTTGGCCCTCGGTGCTTGGCTCTACGCGGGCCGCCCTGACCAAACGCCGCCTGTTGCGGAATGCGCCCCATTGCTGGTCGACGAGCACCCCGATGAGAATGACGCCGCCCATCACCGAGAAGTTGAGGGAAGAGGGTATGCCTAGCAGGTTCACCAGGTTCTGCAATTCCTGCAGCAATACGGTGCCGAGGATTACGCCGACGATGGAGCCTTCGCCGCCGCGCAGCGAAAAGCCGCCAAGCACCGCAGCCGCAATCGCATAAAGTTCATAAAAGTTGCCATGGCTCGCCGGAGAGATGGATCGGGTGTACATGGCGAAATAAACCGCCGAGAGCGCCGTTAAAACGCCACAGATGACATAGGCGGCCATGACAATCCGATCAGTGCGAATGCCGGAGAAGCGTGCAGCCTCTTCATTCTTGCCGATCGCATAGAGGTACCGGCCGAAGACCGACCGGTGGAGTACCACCCACATCACCGCCATGATGACAATGAGCGCTATGAAACTGTTGGGGACACCATAGGTGCGGCCGGCGGTCAGGAACTCGAGCGTCGGAAAGTTCTGACCGAAAGCAAATCCCGCCGTGCCGTCGGCGGTATAGAAACGTGCGACGCCGCGATAGATCAGAAGGCCACAAAGGGTGACGACAAAGGGCTGAAGCCGAAGCCGCGCGATCAGCCACCCATGCGCGAGACCGATAAGTCCTCCGAGGAGTAAAATGAGAATGAGAGCGACCGGCCAGTCCATGCCGCGCGTTGCGATGAAGTCGATGAAGAGTACCCCAAGAAGCGCGATGGACGATCCAACCGAGAGTTCGATACCGCCGGTAATGATGACGAAGGCCTGGCCTATAGAAAGGACGCCAAAGAGCCCAATCAGGTTGGAGGTATTAGCGAGATTGATGGGCAATAGGAACCGGGGATTGATGGCCGCGACGACCGCGCCGACGACCAAGATTAGAATCAGCAGCCCGATATCTTTCTTACTCATCGTCCCTCCAGATCTTTCGTCGGTAGTCTAGCCTTTTTTCCCACGGCAAGCAGCATGACGTTTTCCTGGCTGAGTTCGCCCTTGCCAAGAATGCCGGAGATCTGCCCCTCGTGCATAACGGCGACGCGATCGGAAACCCCGATCACCTCTTCCATGTCGCTCGATATCATCAGCACGGCAACGCCTGCCTCGGCGAGAACCCGCATGAGATTGTAGATTTCCGCCTTGGCGCCGATGTCGATACCGCGCGTCGGCTCATCCATAATAATGACTTTGGGATTCATGGCGAGCCATTTGGCAAGCACGACTTTCTGCTGGTTCCCGCCCGACAGCGAGCCGGTCCGGGTTGCAATCGAAGGCGCTCTGATCCCCAGGCTGGAACGCTGCTTTTCCGCCGTCCTGTTTTCGCTGCGGGCCGACACGAGAAACCTTTTCGAATGGGCGGTCATATCAGGCAGCGAAATGTTTTGTGCAATGGGGAAATCGAGCAGGATTCCCTCTAGCTTGCGATCCTCCGGAACCAGAAATATGCCATTGGCCACTGCATCAGCGGCAGAACCGAGCGCGAGTTTTCTGTTATCGCCATAAACTTCGCCTCCGAGCCTCGCATCAATGCCGAACAACACCCGCGCCAGTTCCGTGCGTCCCGAACCGACGAGACCGGCCAGGCCAAGGATTTCTCCGCGGCAGATGTCAAGGCTGACGGGGTGGTGCGGATAGGCAGCCGTCCGTATCTCCTTTGCCGAAAGCGCCACGGCGCCGGGGGTGTGGGCGGTGACAGACGTGCGTGCTTTGAGCGCGCGTCCGATCATCAGCCGCACCATTTCGTCGTGATAGATAGCGCCCTTCGGCAAAACGCCGGCGAGAATGCCATCTCTCAAGACCAGGACACGGTCGGCGACGCGTTCGATTTCATGCAGGCGATGCGAGATGAAAATGACGCTGATACCATCGGCCTTCAGACTCTTGATAACGGCGAGGAGCTTTTCCGTCTCGGGCAGCGGAAGGCTCGACGTCGGTTCGTCGAGAATGACAAGCCGTGAATTTATTGATAGTGCCTTGGCGATTTCGACCATCTGTTGCTGGGCGAGCGATAGCTTCGAAACCGGCGTATCCGCACTGAAATTCGCACCCACGCGCTTCAAAAGCGAACCCACCATTTGGCGCAGCTTGGCGCGATCGACAATTTTCAGAGGTCCGGCGCGAAGCGGCTCGCGACCGAGGAAGACATTGGCAGCGACATCGAGATTGTCGAAGAGATTGAGTTCCTGGTGGACGAAGGCGATACCGGCCTTCATGCTACCTTCGACGGCGAGTTGATTGTGTTCGACGCCGTCGACGGTAATCGTGCCGCGATCGGGCTTCACGACCCCGCCCAAGATCTTCATCAATGTGGATTTGCCTGCGCCGTTTTCCCCAACGAGGCCAATAACTTCGCCAGGCGCTACTTCCATGGAGAAGTTATCGAGAGCGACGACGCCGGGATAGCTCTTGCGCACGCCTGCAAGGCTGAGGAAAGGTGCCTCTGCGTGGTCGAAAGACGATATTTCAGCTGTGTTCATCATGGCAGTTCAGAACCAGGCTCGGCGGTGAATCGGAAGACGCCGCCTAAAGACGACGTCCTCCGATTATCTCGGCAGATCAGTTCAATTTCCAGCCATTGCTTTCAGACTTGCCGCATATTTGTCGACATCATCCTTACCGATGATAACGGTCGGGATGATGATCAGCTTGTTGTCAGGGATTCCTGACTTGTCACCGCCGAGATAGGCAGCCATGAGCTTCATACCCCGATAAGCCCACTCAAATGGCTGCTGCACAACCGTTGCGGCAACGGTACCTTCCTTGACACCACCGAGCGTGATCGGATCATCGTCGAAACCAACGACCGTGATCTGGCCTAGCTTCCCCGCGTCACGAAGCGCTTCATAGATGCGGGGTGTGTTGTAGGAGTAAAAGCCGACCATGCAGGTCACGTCGGGGCTGGCAACCAGCGCATCTTCGACGTTCTTCTTTGCCCGCGTCTGGTCGATGTCATCACCACGCACGTCGATCAGTTCAATTTTCGTTCCGGCAAGGCCGTCCTTCATGCCCTGGATGCGTTCCTTGGCATTATCGGCGCCGAGCAGGCCGACAAATCCGATGCACTTGCCGCCATCCGGCATCGCCTTCTTGGCGATTTCCGCTGCTTGCTTCCCGGCGTCGACATTGGACGAGCCGATATAGGCGACGCGGTTCGTTTGCGGTGCATCACTGTCGGTGGTGAAGAGCGCCGTCTGCGATGCAATCTTGTTCAGACCATCGGTCGACGTCTTCGGATCAACCGCGGAAACCATGATGCCTTTAACACCAGCGGTGACGAGATCATCCATCAGCCGTTGCTGGATTGCGACGGATGATTGCTCCGGATATTTCAGCTCGAGCGTATAGTCCGGCAGTTCGGCCTGGGCCTTCTTGACTCCAGCCTCGGCAGCCTTCCAGAAGTCGGAGGCACCGTTGACGACAAAAGCCAAGGTGGGTTTATCGGCGGCGTTGGCGATCGGTACTCCGGCTACCCCAAGGACGAGAGCAGCGGTTAAGCCAGCAGCAAATGCAAGTCTCATAACTAACCTCCCATTGAAGTCCGTAAAGCGTGCCCGGACCGTTGGCAATCTGACCATCGCGGCCGGATCCTTCCTCCAAGGTTCCTGGCGCGGTGGGGCTGCCGAAACGACAGTCCCTCCAGGACTTTAGTTGGGTAATTGTTATTAGTAAACTGTATTGTCATATAGTATTATCAATATGAAGGAGGAAGTGCGCAAGCTACGGCGGCGGACATCGGAGTTCACGATAGGAAGTTCGTCGCACGGTCCACCAGTCTCGCCAACCATCAGAAAATGCGAAACGTTTGGTGCTCGTCAACTTGTTGCCAAAAGGCGTGCAGGCCGGCCGCTACCTGGTCCGCTTCACGACGCAAACGGGGCCGACACCCGGATAGCGGGAGTCTCCTTCAACGCACGCGGCGTCGTACCGGAAGGTGCCATAATAGACACGTGCACAACCCGAGATCAGCGGAGCAAATGTTACAATCACCAGAAATATGGCCCTGAAATAATTCCTGCCGTGATGGTTCATTTTCTTCCGTCTCGTTCCTATATGAGCGTTTGAGAGTGACACAGTGGCGTAACAATCCACTGATATTCTTCAGTAATTGACTGAGTCGACAAGCGGCGGCTGCGCTAGTCTAGCGAAATCTGGCGCCACAATAAGGCAAGTACCCGTAGAGGTTGCGTTCACGTTTTCCGTGAGCCGTCACAAAACGCTTGATCGAGCGCGATTGACGTATAAGTTCGGCCTTCCGATTTGTTAACCAAACCTTTCACGTTAGGAGCAAAGCGATGAACAACAGCGACTATACGTTGCCAGAAACAATTTCCACGGCGCTAGCCAATGGTACCAATATTGTCAGGGCATTTCGCGAACAGTTCGGATATTCCGTCGAGGATCTGGCCGTAGCATGCGGTCTGACCTCCCTTGAAATTGAAACGATCGAAAGCGGTCAAAACTACGACCCTGCAAAGCTGGAGCGTATTGCCCATGCACTGGGCCTTCCAAACAATGCAATGATAATTGAAGAATCGAAGCGCCTAAGCGCCTGAAATCTTTAAATTAATAAATCGGACTCAAAAAGCTGCTAGGGTGATATCCCAACTCTGGCAGCTTTTTGTTTGACTAAATGCACAGCAATCTGCGTGTCAGCGGATGTTCGGGTTCCATCAAGCCATCGATAATATCCGCATGATGCTTGCCGGGCTCTTCGACAGCATCGACACGGCAGTCAAATCCCGACCATACGTTAGCCAACAGCGCATTCTGGCGCACGAATTCCGGCCGTTCCAACGCGCCCACCCAGGCCGTCACGTCGATTCCCTCCTGTGGCTCGAGCAGGGCAGGGCTTTCGAGCCGTGCCTCGACCGCGTCGAGGTGAAGGGTCTCGTTCATTTCCGTTTTCATCAGCGGCCGCAGGTCGGCAAGGGCCGATATCGGGACGGTCTTGCGGATGCGTTGGCGCACCGCTTGCGGTAGCGGTGAGGTCGAGCTCACCATGCGGGCGACGAGATGGCCGCCGGCCGAATGCCCGGCCAGGTGAATAGGTCCGGCGATCTCATTTGCAGCGCGCGCGATCGCAAGTCCCACCTGTACCGTGATATCACAGACGCGCACATCCGGGCAGAGCGCATAGGACGGTACAACGACTGCAAACCCGTGAGAAACGGCGCCCCGGGCCAGATGCGACCAGGCTGATTTGTCGAAATCTTCCATCCAGTAGCCGCCATGAACGAAGACGGCGAGCCCGCGCAGGCGGCTCCAAGGCATGAAAAGGTCGAACCGGCTGCGCGGGTGTTCGCCGTAGCTCAAATCGAGTTTCAAGAGGCCCATCCGGTCCATCTCTTCGCGAAAGTTCGTGGCCTGAGCCAGCCATTTTGCCGGATAGCCATAGCCATCGGGTATATAGGCAAAGTTCGAATAGGCGTCGTCCCAGTCGATAGGTTCCTGCATGCCCATCCAATTTCCTCCCGATATTGAAATCTTATTCCCTGACCTTTTCGCGAATCGCGATACCCCCGCCGGATTTGCGCAGGTTCGGCAGAGCCAGCATCAAAAGGACGAAGGCGCCAGTCGCGAACTTGAGATCCGCTGGCGCAAGGCCGAGCGTGAGACAGAAAGAAATCAGCTGATAGTAGACGAGAGAGCCGACCACCGGCGCAAGCACCTGCCGCAGGATGGTCTGACGCCCAGTGATCGCCTCGCCGATGATCAGAGCGGCGAGCCCGTTGATCAAGATGCCGAAGCCCATATTCACGTCGGCGAAGCCTTGTGTCTGCACCATGATGCTTCCACCGGTCGCCGAGAGCGCGCTCGCAGCGCCGACCCCAAGGATGGTTGCCGTACTCACATTGATGCCTTGAGCCTCGGCCATGTCCGGGCTCGCTCCGACCGCTCTCATTGAGGTTCCCTTCTCCGACATGAAGAAGTAGAGCATGGCCGCGACGACAAGCAGGATCAACACGCCGACGATCAGGATCTTGACCGACGGCAGGTTCGCCGACGTTCCAGCCAAAAGGGTGAATACCGTATCATAGGTGAAAAGCGGAATATTGGTGCGGCCCATGATGCGCAAGTTGATGCTGTAGAGCATCGTCATGACCAAAATGCCCGCGAGCAACGTATTGATCTTGAAGCGCAGATGGATGAAAGCCGTACTGCACCCTGCAATGAAACCACAGACGAGCGCAACGAGGCATGCGAGGAACGGGTTGACGCCTGCCGCGATCAAGGTTCCGCAGACACAGCCGCCGAGTGGAAATGCGCCTTCCGATGTCAGGTCCGGAAAGTTCAATATGCGGAAGGGTAGCATGACGCCAAGTACGACGAACGAAACGATCAGGCTCTGGGCAATAGTGACCGGGATCAGGCCGTAGAAGCTGTTGAAAACGTCCATGGCTCAATTTCCCTGCAACGCGATCGCGTCGGATTTGGTGTGGAACCGATCGATCAGGTCGGAGACCGTTATACCGCGTTTCTCGTCCGGGCCGATCTCGACGAGGACCTTGCCCGCGTCCATCATAATGATCCTGTTGCCGTAGTTGATCGCGTGTTCCATGTTGTGGGTGACCATCAGCGTCGTCAGTTGCAGCGCCTCCACGGCGCGCACGGTTGTATCCATCACGAGCTTTGCGGTGCGCGGATCAAGGGCTGCCGTGTGCTCGTCAAGGAGCAGAAGTTTTGGCTGGGTCGAAACGGCCATCACCAGGGAAAGCGATTGGCGCTGACCACCGGAAAGAAGCCCGACAGGCATGTCCAACCGTTTGTCGAGGCCAAGGTTGAGTTCGGCAAGCTGCTGGCTGTAGCGAGCCCGCCGCGCTGCCGTAAGGCCAAAGGAAAGACCTCGGGGCTTGCCACGCAGTTCGGCCAGCAACATGTTCTCGCCAATGGTCATGGTCGGTGCTGTGCCGATCATCGGGTCCTGAAACACTCGGGCTATGAATTGAGCGCGGCGATGCGCGTTGAGCCGGGTGACATCCTGACCGTCGATCGATATGCGGCCGGAGTCGAGCGGGAGCTTGCCGGAGACGGCATTAAGAAAGCTTGATTTGCCGGCGCCATTGCTGCCGATCACAATGCAAAAATCCGCAGGCTCGAGGGTGACATTGAGACCATCGAGCGCCCGGCGCTCGTCCTGCGTGCCGCGGTAGAAAATCTTGGTGCCGCCCGTAACGGAAAGCATAATCTTTGTCATTGCGAGTCCTCGAACTCCAAGCGATGTGCTCCATGCAATAGTTCCTGCGTCATGGATGGCGCAGGAACTATATGTTTGTCGTCGAAAGGAGAAGGCTTATTTGACGAAGCACTCGCAATCTTTGAGGGTATCGGGCACTTTCTGTCCGGTTTTTGCGAGCACAGCCTCATTGATCAAAGCCGTATGGTCCTCATAGGTCGGCTTGATGGGAGCAAGGCTTGCAGGCGACTTGCCAGCGATGATCTCCGCTGCAAGTTTCGCGGCATTCTGGCCAACTTTGGTGTAGGAGACCTCGAACGCCGCTGCGACGAGGCCGTCGCGCACCGCCTGCGCTGAGGCGTTGACGATTGGAATGTTGACCGAGAGGGCGGCCGCGGCAACGGCTGGCACCGCCGGCTGCACCAGGTTTGAACCCGGAACATAGATGACATCGGCCTTGCCGGCGAGCGAACTGACCCGGATTGGAATGTCATTGGTGTTGTCGAGACCGACCTCGACGAGTTCCATACCTTCGGCCTTAGCTGCTTCCTTGATCAGTTTCAAAACGGCCACATCATTGTCTTCGCCGGGATTATAAAGATAGGCGAGGCGTTTGGCATCGGGCAGCAGTTTGCGAACAAATTTGACCACCGAACTAACGTCCTGCAAATCCGATGCTCCGGTCATGCCGGTGTCACCGGCCTCCCATGACGGCGTCAGCTTCGCTGCGACCGGATCGGTCACGGCCGCAAAGACAACGGGCGTACCCGAAGTGCCGACGATCTGGCGTGCACCCTGCGCGACCGGTGTGGTCACTGCGAGGATCAGTTTCGGACTGCCCGATACAAGCTTCGTTACCATCTGCGGGATAAGCGTCGCATCGAAATTGACCTGGAGTTCGTCATAGACTGCATCGGCGACGCCAAGCTTGGCCAATTCTGCCTTGAACGAGGTTACGGTTTCGTCGAGTTGGGGATGTTTGCCGAACTGCGCAATGCCGATCTTCGTTTCCGCAGAAGCGGCACCCATACCAAGGCCCAAGCCAAGTATCGCCGCGAGCGCAGTGCGCACCACATATTTTGCGCCAACCATCGAATGTTCTCCCTTTTTTGTATGTTCCAACCCCTGAGGCTTGAAAATAGTATAACAAGCGTGAAATGATATACAATACATAATGGGGCAAACCCACAGAGGGAACAATGGCCGAGAGCGTCAAATCGGACAGCCTTTATGCTGCGTTGCGATCGCGCATTCTCAATGGGAGGCTGCGGCCGGGACAGTCATTGCGATTGCGCGCGCTTGCGCAGGAATTGGGTGGCAGTGCGACACCCGTCCGCGAAGCCCTCAATCGACTCCATGCCGAAAACTTTGTGACAACCGAAGCCAATAAGGGATTCCGCGTCGCGGCAGTGACGCTCGAAGAACTCGAAGACCTCGAATCGGCGCGCGCTGCAATCGAGACCCAGTTGCTATTGCGATCCATCGAGAAAGGCGACCGTGACTGGGAAGCGCGACTCGTCAGCGCCCATTACCGGCTGTCGAAATGCGAGGTTCCCAACTCCTTTTCCCAATCTGAAGCGATCGACCTCTGGGATGCCGCTCACACGGAATTTCACTTTGCCCTTATCGATGGCGCCTCGTCCCTCTGGCTGATGAATTTTGCACGGCAGGTCAACGCTCAACTGCAGCGTTATCGGCGCCATATCATTCTGCGAATCGACCATCTCAATCGCTCCGCCGAGCAAAACGGTGGCGGGTCATTGGGCGTGTTGTCGCGGGAAGCGCTCGGGATAGACGCCCATACCGCGCTCATGCAGGCGGCGCTCGATCGCGACAAGGCGAAAGCCGAGGTTTTGATGCTCGACCATGTGCGTCTTGCCACGGATGCCTTCTTGAAACTTGCCAAGGCCAGCGGCATCACCGGCATTGAGGCGGCCGCCTGACGAATAGGAACACCATGGACAGTACCAGAACAAGAATCGACCCCGCTGAAGCAGACCTTTCCGACCCGTTGCGCAGCTTTCGCGATCGTTTCGAATTGCCGGAGGGCGTGATCTATCTCGATGGAAATTCGCTTGGCGCATTGCCCAAATCCGTGCGCCAGCGCGTGCTTAACACGATCGACAAGGAGTGGGGCGTCGGTCTCATCCGCAGTTGGAACACGGCCGACTGGGTGCACTTGCCTCAGCGTGTGGGTGCGCGGATTGCCCGCATCCTTGGTGCCGGCGAAGAGACGGTCGTCGCGGCGGACAGCACGTCGATCAATCTGTTCAAGGTCCTGTCAGCGGCGCTTGACCTCAACCCCGGGCGCAGCAAGATTGTCTCCGAGCGTGAAAACTTCCCGACTGATCTCTACATTGCTGCGGGTGTGGCCAAACAGATTGGCAAGGGTCACAGGCTGGTGCTGTCAGATGGGCCGGGCGATATTCGGGGATTGCTTGACGAGGACGTCGCCGTACTGATGTTGACCCACGTCAATTATCGTACCGGCTATCGCCACGACATGGCAGCGCTGACGCGAGCGGCCCATGACAAGGGCATACTCGTCATCTGGGATCTCGCCCATACCGCGGGCGCTATGCCGATCGATCTTGCGGGAGCCGATGCGGATTTCGCCATTGGCTGCGGTTACAAATACCTGAATGGCGGTCCGGGCGCCCCGGCGTTCCTTTACGTCAATCCGCGTCATCATGGCGGCTTCCGCCAGCCACTTTCAGGCTGGTTCGGTCACCGTTCGCCGTTTGATTTCGATTCGAGCTACGCGCCATCCGATAACATCGAGCAGTATTTGTGCGGCACACCTCCAGTCCTTGGGATGGTTGCGATGGACGAAGCAATGGCGCTCTGGGACGACGTCGACATGGCCGCCATTCGTACCAAGTCGATTGCGCTTTGCGATCTGTTCATCCAGGAAGTCAGCACGTTTGCCGAAAAATTCGCCTTGGGCCTGGTGACGCCGCGCGAGCCGGAACTTCGCGGCAGCCAGGTCTCTTATGCCTGCGAGAACGGCTATGCCATCATGCAGGCGCTGATTGCGCGCGGCGTGATCGGTGATTTCCGTGCCCCGGACATCATCCGCTTCGGTATGACGCCACTTTATTTGAGTTTCGCCGAGGTCGAGCGGGCCGCGGCGATCCTCAAGGACATCCTTGAGACGCGCGCTTGGGAGGCGCCCGAATTCCATGTGAGGGGAGCGGTGACATGACACGCACACCTTACGATCCGGAGCGCGAAGGCGCACAGATGTCATTCGATGGGCGTATGTCCTACGGCGACTATCTGCGCCTCGACCGTATTCTCTCGGCGCAGACGCCGCTTTCCGATGCCCATGACGAAATGCTGTTCATCGTACAGCACCAGGCATCCGAAATCTGGATGCGGCTCGTCATCCACGAACTGACTGCGGTTTGCGAGCACATTGCCAGGGACGACCTTGCGCCGTCCTTCAAGATGCTCGCACGCGTTTCCCGCATTCTCGATCAGTTGAACTCAGCATGGGATGTCCTGCGCACCATGACGCCGAGCGAATATACGACATTTCGCGAGGCCCTCGGCATGTCGTCAGGATTCCAGTCGTTCCAGTATCGGGCGATCGAGTTTCTTGCCGGCAACAAGAATGCCGTAATGATGCGCCCGCACGAGCACAAGCCGGACATCCACGCATGGCTTGAGGAAATTCTGCAGAAACCCAGCATCTACGACGAGTCGATCCGCCTTCTGGCGCGCAAGGGCTTTGCCATCGATGGATCCGTGCTCGACCGCGACTGGTCGCGGCCCCATCAGGCCAATGAAAGCATCCGCAATGCCTGGCTCCAAATCTATCGCGATCCGGAAGCCCATTGGCCGCTTTACGAACTCGCGGAAAAGCTGGTCGATTTCGAAGACTATTTTCGGCGCTGGCGCTTCAACCATGTCACGACGGTCGAACGTATCATTGGCTTCAAGACAGGGACGGGTGGCACCACCGGCGTCAACTATCTACGCAAGATGCTTGACGTGGTGCTGTTTCCTGAACTGTGGAATGTACGAACCGATCTTTAGCGGCGTTAAGCTGCGCGTTTGTCAATCGCGACACAGTCCACCGCAGATTTTGCATGGACATGGTCACTATGGGCGAAACCATGCTTGGCGATTGCAGCGAGATCGTCGTCTGGCTTGATTGGCCGCGACCACCAATTCTCGTTGAGCCGCCAGCCCTGAGCGGTCGCGCTTTCGATATCGGCGCTGTCAGGACGCAGCACGCAGGAGTCGTGGACAATGCGGGCATTGGGCGATCGCTTCATCATCAGCTGGCGCCCGCGCTTTAGCGCACTTGCTTCGTCATCCGCGATGACAAGCTCATGATAGAGATGGCGTGTCTGCTTATGCTTCGTCAGATAAGCGAATTTGACTTGATATGCTGGCAAGACTAGCTCCTGCAACAAAGACTCAACCGCATTAACTATTTCTTAATATTGTTAGCGAAGCCGTCTTTTTCAAGGAAGCCTTGGTTTTGCACAGATTAATTTGCCAAAGTCTCTTCTCTCTAATTTATTGTTTATACAAGGTCTATTTGCCCTCGTTTCACAGGCGAAATGAAAAACCGGCCTGGCGGAGACCGGCCATCAAAATCTGCTGCTCAGGCGCCGTAGACGAGCCTGTCCTGGCGGGCCCTGAGTTCGACGATCTTCGAGCCCGGCACGGGCGCCGCATTGGCGCTGGTGATGAGTTCGCCCTTCCTGATCGGCGCGGTGACCGTGCCGCCC
>NZ_JBBNAM010000373.1:0-1522 GCF_037994425.1 Phyllobacterium sp. | reverse complement strand
TTGATCTGAGCAACGCCGCAGGACGTGGCTTCAACATGTCCGGGACAAACGGCAGCGGATGGGCTTACGTCGAAGCCAATGCGAACGTTACGACACATTTGATCTACGACGATGGCTCAATAGCTATTTTTAGCATGTATGGAAGCACCTTAGCAGACCGTGCCGGGGTGAGCTACAGCGTCTACGGTGATCAGTGGACTATCTATGACTTGGTCTATGCCAAAAATGGCCAGGCGGTTCTGACCGTGAGCGATCTGTACTTGCACACCACGACATCAGACCTTCAGGCAGGCGCGTGGTTGATCCGGATAAATGCCATGAACGATGAATTCTATGGCAACGATTTTAACGACATCATCCGGGCTGGCTACGGCGATGACTTGGTTGTCGGTTTTGGCGGCAACGACACCCTCTTCGGTGACCAGGGCTCCGATCAGCTATGGGGCGGCCTTGGGAACGACTGGCTCGACGGCGGCGCCGGCGCCGACGGAATGGCCGGTGGTTCCGGCAGCGATACCTACGTCGTCGAAAATGGCGGCGACATCGTCGACGAGAGCGGCTCAGACGGCATCGATACCGTGCGGTCGGCGATCAGCTTCAGCTTGGCCGATACCGCGCATGTGCTTGGCGCGGTCGAGAACCTGACGCTGCTCGGGACCGCCGACATCGACGCCACCGGCAATGCGCTGAACAACGTGCTCACAGGCAATGCCGGAAGCAATATCCTTGATGGTGGTGCCGGCGCCGACAGAATGCGCGGCGGCGCAGGTGATGACACCTACGTCGTCGACAATGCCGGCGACATCGTCGACGAGAGCGTGGCCGGTTCGAACGGCACCGATAACGTGTTGTCGGCGATCAGCTTCAGCCTGGCCGATACCACTCATGTGCTTGGCGCGGTCGAGAACCTGGCGCTGCTTGGCACCGCCAACATCAACGCCACCGGCAATGCGCTGAACAACGTGCTCCTCGGCAATGCTGGCGACAATGTCCTCAACGGCGGCGCTGGGGCCGACATCATGGCCGGCGAGGCCGGCAATGACACCTACGTTGTCGACAATGCCGGTGACGTCATCGATGAGAGCCTGCGGGATTCAGACGGCACCGACACTGTGCGGTCGGCGATCAGCTTCAGCCTGGCCGATACCATTCATGTGCTTGGCGCAGTCGAGAACCTGACGCTGCTCGGCACGGCCAACATCAACGCCACCGGCAATGCGCTGGACAATGTGCTTATCGGCAATGCCGGCAACAATGTTCTCAATGGCGGCGCAGGCGCCGATGTCATGTTCGGCGGTTCCGGTAACGACACCTACGTCGTTGATGATGCTGGTGACATCGTCAACGAGAGCCTGGCCGGTTCGAACGGCATCGATACCGTGCGGTCGGCGATCGGCTTCAGCCTGGCCGATACCGCGCATGTGCTTGGCGCGGTCGAGAACCTGACGCTGCTCGGGACCGCCGACATCGACGCCACCGGCAATGCGCTGAACAACGTGCTCCTCGGCAATGCTGGCGACAA
>NZ_JBBNAM010000372.1:0-7786 GCF_037994425.1 Phyllobacterium sp. | reverse complement strand
ACTGATGAAAAATCAGTGAGTAGGTTTTAGGGGTGAGTATCATGTCAGGAATCACGTATGAGCGAATACCGGATGGCAGGCCAGTTGCCGACCGACGTACAGCTGCCCGTCGTGCCACGCTGCACATCGCTTCGGAAAATCCGCGGCCACAAAGGTCACTTGCCATCATTGATGGGCGCGTGCTCTCTCGCGAGCACCTTTCGTGGGAGCTTCTCGCCAACGGGCTTGGCCTCCATATCGTCAATTTCGGCTCGGTGGATGATATCGACGACTTCGACGCCTCGGAGTTCTCGGCCATTCTTGTGTGTGTCGACGATGCAAGACTCATGGATAATTCCATTGTGCTCGAGATCGAGGAACTGGTGCTGAGGTTTCCCAATGCGCCGGTTATCGTCCAGGCCGATATTTGCGGCTTCCAGCAGATTTTGACCGTTCTCGAACACGGGGCACGGGGCTATCTTCCAGGCAATGCCGGCATATCGGTCTGCATGGAAGCAATATCGATGGCGCTGGCCGGAGGTGTGTTTGTTGCGGCAGAAAATCTCAGTGACATCCAGCGCATTCTGGGGACGCGGCGCTATCAATCCAAACGGGGGACCATGTTTACGCCGCGGGAAGAGGACGTCATTCAGGTGTTGCGATTAGGTAAGGCGAACAAGTCGATTGCGTATACGCTGAACCTTGCACCAAACACTGTCAAAGTTCACGTCCGCAACATTCTCAAGAAGCTGCGGGTCACGAACCGCTCGGAAGCAATTTACAAGATCAACGCGATGTATGACGAGGTGGCGTGATGTTCAGCTTCGGTCTTTTCTGGGCGTTGACGACTTTCCTCATGGTGAGCCTGTTGGATCAGGTGCGCCGAACCAGTGGGGACCTGGCGAAGAGCCAGGTGGCCCGGTGGTACCTGTCCGACGGGGACGAGGCTCGCCATGGGGAAACATTAAATTAGGGGCGCGCAAAGCAGCAAACTGCATCGTAACTGATGAGTGCAGTGTTCAATCGAATTTCGGGACGTACGCATCAAATGCGACGTCCCCTTTTTATCAAAGGGCGGTTATTAACCTTTCCTTTTTGGCAGCGACTGTCGCGCATTCCAACTTCCATTATTCGCTGTCACGTGCCGACGCCTGGCTGATTGCAAACGGCAAGCAACAGCCCCTCCCACACTTCCTTAAGATTGAAAACGTAAGTTGAACGGGTTGGTCGTTTACGGGAACTGGTAATCGGGGCTTGTTCGCCTATAAGGGCAGTCTTGAAAGTCACCACATGCGATATGGGAAGTATACGAGGTGCCAGAGCGAACATCTCCACTTGCGCCGTTCAGACACGAGACGTTCCGGACGATCTGGATTGCCAATCTCTCCTCCAATTTCGGCTCGCTCATCCAGGCCGTCGGCGCCGCCTGGATGATGACGACCATATCGAGTTCAGTCGATATGGTCGCGCTCGTGCAGGCATCAACAGCGCTGCCGATCATGCTGTTCTCGCTGATTTCCGGTGCCCTGGCGGATAATTTCAACCGCCGCGCCGTCATGATCGTCGCGCAGACGTTCATGGTTGTCATATCGGTGCTTTTGACCGTCTTTGCCTATCTTGGCCTGATTACGCCCTGGCTGCTTCTTGCGTTCACCTTCCTGCTCGGCTGCGGAACCGCCCTCAATAATCCGTCGTGGCAGGCGTCCGTCGGCGACATGGTTCCCCGCGACGATCTTCCGGGCGCGGTCGCCCTCAACAGTATGGGGTTCAATATCACCCGCAGCGTCGGCCCCGCCATTGGGGGCGTCATTGTTGCCGCGGCCGGGGCGGCGGCGGCTTTTGCCGTCAATGCGGTGAGCTACTTTCCGATCATCTTTGCCTTGCTGCGCTGGCAACCGAGCTACGCGCCCAATTCTTTGCCGCGCGAAACGATGGGGCGGGCCATTTCAGCCGGACTGCGTTATGTGGCCATGTCGCCGAATATCGGCAAGGTGATTTTCCGTGGCTTTGTCTTCGGGTTCTCCGCGAGCGCCGTGCTCGCGTTACTGCCGCTTGTTGCCCGTGATCTCGTCGGTGGTGGCCCGCTCGTTTATGGCATCATGCTCGGTTCGTTCGGCATCGGCGCCATCGGGGGCGCGCTCCTCAGCGCGCGGCTGCGCGAATTCCTGTCGAGCGAGGCGATTGTGCGCATCGCCTTTGCCGGATTTGCGCTAAGCGCAGCGATTGCTGCCATAAGCTCGAATGCCTGGCCGACCAATGCGGCGCTTTTTGTATCCGGCGCCTGCTGGGTGCTCGCCCTTTCATTGTTCAATGTCACCGTGCAGCTTTCGACGCCGCGCTGGGTCGTCGGGCGCGCCTTGTCACTCTATCAGACCACAACGTTCGGAGGGATTGCCGCCGGCAGCTGGCTTTGGGGAGTGGCAGCGGGGAGCTATGGTGCCGATCGGGCGCTGCTCGCGTCGAGCCTCATCATGCTCTTGGGTGCTGCCATCGGTCTGCGTTACGCCTTGCCGGAATTCAAAACGCTCAATCTCGACCCGCTCAATCGCTTCAGCGAGCCCCTGCTCGCGCTTGATCTAAAGCCGCGCAGCGGTCCCATTGTCATCATGATTGATTACATCATCGCCAAAGAGGACGTAGGGGAGTTTCTCAGCGTCATGGCCGACAGGCGGCGCGTGCGTATTCGCGACGGTGCAGGACACTGGGCGCTCATGCGTGATCTCGAAAATCCGGAGATCTGGACCGAGAGCTACCACACGCCTACATGGGTTGAATATGTCCGTCACAACCAACGGCGGACTCACGCCGATGCCGAGATCTGGGATCGGATACGCCAGCTTCATCGCGGCCAGGACAATCCGCGCGTGCATCGCATGATTGAACGCCAGACCATCCTCCCGCATGATATTGCCGCCCACAAGACGCCGATCGACTTGGCGTGAGAGCGGTCAATATCAAGGTTTGAGATCAAAGGCGCCCCTGAGGCTGCCGTCCATGTAGAATGGAACGGAGGTGTGGACATGGGCGATGCGCCACGTTCCCTCCTGCTTGACGAGGCCGAGCGTCTGGCGAAACCACAGATCGACCGTCTCGCCGTCGGTTTTCGTACCGGTCATGTGTACGAGGCTTCTGGCGAAGGCAACCTCGCCGCTTGCCTCGATGCGGGTGTCGCGAGCTTCGCCCCCAATGGGCCCCTCCCACGTGGCGAACCAAGCGGCGAGGTCTTCCGCGTCCCTGCCCTCGTATTTGAGTGGCGGCGCAAGGGTGAATTGCACGACATCGTCCGTGAGGTGCGACATGACCCTTGCAGCGTCCTTTTTAGAGATGGCATCCGACCATGATTGGATGATAGCCTCGACTGCGTGTTTCTCGTCCATTGAACGTCTCCTTGATTGCGTCACCTCAAGGACGAACGGGCCGTTGCCGGGCCGACAGTGTCATGAAAAAGATATCGGGCCGGAGCCTTTCCTTGAAGAACCCTTCAGCCTTCTGAAAGCCTGTCGAGGTGCAGGCGAATATGGGCAGCTTCTGCCGCAGTGTTGGCCAGCGAAATCGCCTGGTTGAACGCTTCACGCGCTTCCCGGGTGCGTCCGACTTTCATCAACAGGCCGCCCTTGACGCCGAAGAAGTGAAAATAGCCTGATAGCCTGTCCTCCAAAGGTTCTATAAGAGCAAGCGCGGCCTCTGGCCCACTTGTCTTTGCCACGGCGACGGCGCGGTTGAGCGTGATAACCGGTGATGGTGTCAGCCGTTCAAGAGCGGCGTAGAGGAGGTCGATCTCCGCCCAGTCCGTATCGTCGGCCCGTTCGGCCCTTGCGTGCAGAGCGGCAATGGCTGCCTGAATCTGGTAGGGACCAGGGCTGCGATGGCGCATGGCCTTGTCGATCAGGGCAAGACCCTCGGCAATCATCTTGCGGTTCCATAAGGTCCTGTCTTGATCCTCAAGAAGGACGACGGCGCCGTTGGCGTCGAAACGTGCAGCGGCTCGGGCACTTTGCAAAAGAAGCAGGGCGGTGAGCCCCATGATTTCAGGTTCGCCAGGAAATATCCGCAAAAGTAGCCGCGCCAGCCGGATTGCCTCTTCGCATAAAGGAAAGCGCGCCTGTTGCTCGCTGCCGCCGGCCGAATAGCCTTCATTGAAGATCAGGTAAACCATTGCGGCCACAACCGCGAGCCGTTCGGAACGTTCGACGGGTCCGGGTGTTTCGAACGGCACGTCGCCGCTGCCAATACGGGCCTTTGCCCGGGTGATCCGCTGTTCCATGGCGCTTTCGCTGACAAGGAAGGCCCTGGCGATCTGCTTGACCGAAAGGCCGGACACGATACGCAGGGCAAGGGGGATCTGCTGGGTTGCAGGAAGATCCGGATGACAGCATATGAACAGGAGCCGCAGGATGTCGTCGCGATAATCGGAATTGTCAATTTTTTCCGCAATCGCAGTCTCGCGGTCATCGAGATCCGACAGGACCTCTTCCGGTGGTAGCGGCTGTTGTCTCGCCTGGCGCCTGACGCCGTCGATCGCACTGTTGCGGGCAACGAATATCAGCCAGGCGGTGGGGTCGCGCGGCGGACCGTTTTTCGGCCAGTTTTTCAAAGCGCGCAGGCAGGCCTCCTGGAAAGCTTCCTGCGCCGTGTCGAGATTGCGGAAATAACGCAGCAGCGCACCGACTGCCTGCGGGCGCGCGGCCGTGAGTGCTGCGTCGATCCACCCCGCATCGCTCATGTCAGGTTTGCTCCCGGACGGAAGATGGAAACGGGGCGTATTTCGTAAGAGCCGGTGCCGGGATTAGCAACGGCAAGGTCCTTTGCCGTGTCAATGGCCTCATCCAGCGACGCGCACTCGACGATATAAAAGCCAAGCAACTGTTCCTTGGTTTCCGCAAACGGTCCGTCGATGATGACCGGTTCATCGCGTCCCTTTCGCAGCGTCGTTGCAGATGTCGTCGGCAGAAGTCGCGCGACCGGTCCAAGCCGCCCTTGTTGTCTGAGCTTGTCCTGAACCACGCCAAGGCGCGCCATGACCGCGTCATCCTCCTCCTTGGTCCATGCGCCGACAACGTCCTCGGGATTGTAGCAAAAAATGGCATAGAGCATACGCGGTTGATTCCTCTTTGAGTGAAGACGAACCAGTATGGCCGATCCCGACACCGGGTCGAGAAATTTATGTGTTGTGGGGAGAATAAACCGGCGCATGCTTAAGGGGTAACCACCACTTCGCAAACACTCCCAACGACACCTTGCCTCAGCATCACCGGCATGGATGGCCAGGCGTGATCCTGCAACTGGGCCGGGGACTATAACAGGGCGGTGGACGGTCATATCGCGCCAGGAAATTGGGGCCCGGTAACAGGGCGGCCTGTCGACAATCGTCGCTCGACGCCCTGCTTTTTTCCGCCGTTTTCCAGTGCGTTCCAGTGTTCCAGCCTATTTGCGGGTATTGCCTAACGCTTTGGGCGCATCGCCCTCCGCTATAATCCGATACGCGCTTCAGATATTCTTGGGCGAATCTCATGCATGGAGGCAGCAAAAGTGGCAAAGGCTGTCTGGTCGCCCGACCAGTATCTGAAGTTTGAAGACGAGCGCACCCGTCCCGCCAATGACCTGCTTGGCGCCGTTCCCAATCAGGACGTGAAGCGGGCAGTCGATCTTGGCTGCGGTCCAGGCAACTCCACGGAACTCCTCGTAAAGCGATATCCTGAGGCGGTCATTGAGGGCATCGACGCGTCGGCGGAAATGATCGACAAGGCAAAACGCCGCCTTCCCGGCATTTCATTCAAGGTGTCGGACATCGATAGCTGGCAACCCGAAGATGGCGCTGACCTTCTTTACGCCAATGCCGTCATGCAGTGGCTGCCCAATCACGATCAGCTCTTTGCCCGGTTGATGGGCTTCCTCAATCAGGGCGGCTCGTTGGCGATTCAGATGCCCGACAACCTCGAGCAACCGACCCACGTTGCGATGCGTGAGGTGGCCGCGCAAGGCGAATGGGCAAATAAAATGGCGCAGGCTGATTTATCCCGCACCAGGGTGGGGGATGCTTCGTTCTACTACCAATTGCTGCGGCCACTCGCTCAGCGCGTCGATGTCTGGCGCACAACCTACCATCATCCCGTGCACGGCCTTGACGGTATCATCGAATGGTTCAAGGGATCAGGCCTGCGCCCCTACCTCGACGTGCTTGACGAAGACGAGCGTTTGCGTTTTCTTCAAGCCTACAGGGCGCGTATCACCCCGTCCTATCCCGTAATGCACGATGGTATGGTGTTGCTGCCGTTCCCCCGCCTGTTCATCGTCGCAACCTGCTGAACACGATGGAAGTTTCAGCTCTTTCGGGCAATTTTTCCTCCAGGTTGAAATCAATAAATTATTGAAGGTGTTTCGCAAATGAATGCGCAATAGGCACCTAGCTTCCGTTTTGCGAAAGACGCACAATCGGCTTTGCGGTGGCGACACCGGGAAGATGATATGCGTGCAGAGGAGTGCACCTTGGTCATCTTTCGAGTGGAGAATTATTGAAAATCAGCTCGGATGCCATGCTTTCTGGTGCATAACGCATCGGGCGGCAACCGGAGACTTAGGCGTTTGCCAAGGGGAGGAACAATGCTCGACGGGTTTTTCAAGCTTACCGGCCACAACACGTCCGTGCGCACGGAGGTGCTAGCCGGATTCACGACATTTCTGACAATGTCATACATCATCTTCGTCAATCCGGAAATTTTGTCTTCGACCGGCATGGACCGAAACGCCATCTTTGTGGCGACCTGTATAGCGGCAGCACTTGGCTCGGCCGTCATGGGCCTCGTTGCCAACTGGCCGATCGGTATGGCGCCGGGAATGGGCCTTAATGCCTTCTTCGCCTTTACGGTCGTGGCGGCGATGGGCTTTACCTGGCAGCAAGCGCTGGGCGCCGTTTTCATCTCCGGCTGCATCTTTCTGCTCTTGACGGTCACCGGTGTGCGCAGCTGGCTCGTTGCCGGCATTCCCAAATCGCTACGCAGTGCCATTGCCGCCGGTATCGGTCTTTTCCTTGCGTTCATCGCATTAAAGACATCCGGCATTGTCGTCGCCAATCCCGCGACGTTCGTCGGACTTGGTCATCTCGGCGCCACAGGCACGCTGCTGGCGATTGTCGGCTTCTTCATCATTGCGGCGCTTGACGCCATGAAGGTGCGCGGATCGATCCTGATCGGTATTCTCGTGGTGACTGTGCTGTCGATGCTGCTTGGGGTCAGCGAATTCAAGGGCGTCTTTTCAGCGCCACCAAGCCTTGCGCCGACCTTCCTGCAACTTGACATTCTGGGCGCGTTGCATACGGGCTTCCTGCAGGTCATCCTCGTCTTCGTGCTGGTTGAAGTGTTCGACGCCACCGGCACGCTGATCGGAGTCAGCAAGCGCGCCGGCCTTATCGAAGAAGGAAAACCCAACAATCTTGGCCGCGCCCTTTTTGCAGACAGTACCGCGATCGTGGCGGGTTCACTTCTTGGCACCAGCAGCACGACCGCCTATGTCGAGAGTGCATCGGGTGTGCAGGCTGGCGGGCGTACGGGTCTGACCGCGCTGACGATTGCGGTCCTGTTTCTCGCCTCACTGTTCATTGCGCCGCTTGCTGCGTCCGTGCCCGGTTATGCCACAGCGCCGGCGCTGCTCTACGTCGCCGGCCTGATGATGCATGAGCTTGTTGACATCGAATGGCGCGACGTGACTGAATCGACCCCCGCTGCATTGACGGCGCTGATGATCCCGTTCACCTACTCGATCGCCAACGGTCTCGCCTTCGGCTTCATCAGCTACGTCGTGCTGAAGACGC
>NZ_JBBNAM010000371.1:0-1104 GCF_037994425.1 Phyllobacterium sp. | reverse complement strand
CCTCACGCCTTATAGAAAGAAGCGCCGCAGGAAAACCAGGCATGTCGGGGCGTGGTCGCCAAAGCCTGCGCCACCCATGTAGTCGCGCTGGCACGGCATCGACAATTTCCGTTCGCAAGGTCTGGCGGTTAACCAGTGACCCGTAGCCGAAATAGGCAACGAGCCGTCCGCTTTTTGCCAATGCCGCGACCCTATCCGTCAATCGACGCGGTTCCCGTTCACAATTCGGTAGCTTGGTTTGTACATCGTCACCAGTTCTTCGGAAGCCGTCGGATGCACTGCCATGGTTCGGTCGAAGTCATCCTTGGTGCAGCCGGCCTTGATTGGTATCGCGAGGAGCTGCGCCATTTCACCCGCATCCGGCCCGAGAATGTGAGCACCAATGACCTGGCGCGTCGCTGCGTCGACGATCAACTTCGTCAGCATCTTGTCCTTGGCGCCGGATAGCGTGTTGCGCATCGGGCGGAACAGAGCGCGATAGACTTCCAGTTCCCTGTACTCCTTGGCGGCATCCGCTTCGCACAGGCCGACAGTGCCAATTTCGGGCTGCGAGAAAACCGCGGTAGCAATCTGCTTGTGGTCAGGCTTGGTCGGATTGTCCTTGAACGCGGTTTCGAGGAAACACATGGCCTCGTGAATGGCGACTGGCGTCAGTTGCACCCGGTTGGTCACATCTCCAACGGCCCAAATGTTGGATTTCGATGTGCGAGAGTAGGCATCGACTTTGATCGCCCCAAGTTCGTCAACCTCGACGCCGGCTGCCTCAAGGCCGAGCGACTTCGTATTCGGGACCCGTCCAATGGCGAGCATGATCTGATCGGCTTCAATGCTTTCACCGGAGCCGAGATGCGCCATAAGGCGGCCGTTGTCGCCACGCTTGACTTCCTTGACCATCTCTACACAACGAATGCGGATGCCTTTTTCGGTCATCGACGCATGCAGCAATTGCCGTAGATCATGGTCGAAGCGCGAGAGAATTTCCTTGCCGCGGTAGACGAGCGTCGTGTCGACGCCAAGACCGTGGAAAATGTTGGCAAACTCCACGGCGATATAGCCGCCGCCTTCGATGACGATCGCCTTGGGCAATTCCTCAAGATGAAACGC
>NZ_JBBNAM010000370.1:0-21730 GCF_037994425.1 Phyllobacterium sp. | reverse complement strand
AACAAATTTCTTGACTGCCAACGACATTTCTCCTAGGTCCCGGAGTGGGCCACCTCTCCCCAACGAGAGGCGTGCTATCTGTAAGGATAGGAGAAAACATGACTACGCTTGTAAAGCCGGCCCAGCGCCCGGCTAACCCCAATTTTTCATCAGGTCCCTGTGCGAAACGTCCCGGATGGTCGCTTAATGCGCTTTCCGACGCAGCGCTTGGCCGCTCGCATCGCGCCAAGGTCGGCAAGGCCAAGCTCAAACAGGCCATCGACCTTACCCGTGAAATTCTGCAGGTCCCAGCCGATTATCGCATCGGCATCGTTCCCGCCTCCGATACCGGCGCCGTCGAAATGGCGCTCTGGTCCCTGCTTGGCGAGCGCGGCGTCGATATGGTCGCTTGGGAAAGTTTCGGCGCAGGATGGGTAGCGGACGTCGTCAAGCAGCTGAAACTCGCCGATGCCCGCACGATCGAAGCCGGATATGGTGAACTTCCTGACCTGTCGAAGATCGACTTCGACCGCGACGTCGTTTTCACCTGGAATGGCACAACATCTGGCGTACGCGTCCCCGACGGCGACTTCATCCCCGCTGACCGCAAGGGCCTGACCATTTGCGACGCGACCTCCGCCGCATTTGCGCAACGCCTCGACTTCGCCAAGCTCGACGTTGTGACATTCTCCTGGCAGAAAGTGCTCGGCGGCGAGGGCGCGCACGGCATGCTCATCTTGAGCCCACGCGCTGTCGAGCGGCTGTTGACCTACAAGCCCGCATGGCCGCTTCCTAAGATTTTCCGGCTCACTTCCGGCGGCAAGCTCATCGAAGGCATCTTTGCCGGCGAAACGATCAATACGCCATCTATGCTTTGCGTCGAGGATTACCTCGATGCGTTGAACTGGGCGAAATCGGTGGGCGGTCTCGATGGGCTGGTTGCACGCGCCGACAAGAACTTTGCTGCCATCGATGCTTTCGTCGAACGCTCGCCGTGGCTTGCCAATTTGGCGAAAGATCCGGCAACCCGGTCGAACACCTCCGTGTGCCTGACCATCGCCGATCCCGAGATAACGGCGCTCGAACCTGAGGCGCAGGCGAATTTTGCCAAGAACCTCGTTGCCGTTCTCGAAAAGGAGGCGGTGGCGTATGACATCGGTGCCTATCGCGACGCTCCGTCGGGTCTACGAATCTGGGCGGGCGCAACCGTCGAGACCGCGGATCTCGAGGCGTTGATGCTTTGGCTGGATTGGGCATTCGAGGCTCAGAAAGCCGAACTGAAGAAGGCCGCATAGGTCTCCAGGTTAAAGCCGGCCGCGCAATTGCGGCCGCTCTTCCAAATTCAATCCGATTTCAACGATGGAGGCCATGATGGCACCGCGCGTACTCGTATCCGATAAACTCTCCCCGACCGCCGTCCAGATCTTCAAGGATCATGGCGTCGAGGTCGATTACCTGCCGGATCTCGGCAAGGACAAGGACAAACTGCTTGAAGTGATTGGCCAGTATGATGGCCTTGCCATTCGCTCGGCAACAAAGGTCACCGAAAAGCTGATCGGCGCAGCAAAGAACCTCAAGGTCATTGGGCGCGCCGGTATCGGCGTCGACAATGTCGACATCCCGGCTGCGTCGCGTCGCGGCATCATTGTCATGAACACGCCCTTCGGCAATTCGATTACTACGGCGGAACATGCTGTCGCGCTGATGTTCGCCGTTGCCCGCGAACTGCCGGAGGCCGACGCCTCGACCCGCGCCGGCAAGTGGGAAAAGAACCGCTTCATGGGCGTTGAAATCACCGGTAAGACGCTTGGCATCATTGGTTGTGGCAATATCGGGTCGATCGTCGCCACGCGCGGCGTTGGCCTGAAAATGCATGTCATCGCCTTCGATCCGTTCCTCTCCGAGGGAAGGGCGGAGGAACTCGGTGTCGAGAAGGTCGAACTCGACGAACTTCTGACACGGGCCGATTTCATCAGTCTGCACACGCCGATGACCGACAAGACGCGTGGCATCATCAATGCGGAAGCCATCGCCAGGATGAAGGATGGTGTTCGCATCATCAACTGCGCCCGCGGTGGTCTCATTGTAGAGAAGGATCTCATTGCCGCCCTGAAGTCCGGCAAGGTCGCCGGTGCCGGGATCGATGTCTTCGAGGTCGAGCCGGCCACCGAGAATGAATTGTTCCAACTGCCGAACGTCGTATGCACCCCGCACCTTGGCGCGTCGACCAGCGAAGCGCAGGAAAACGTCGCGCTGCAGGTCGCCGAGCAAATGTCCGATTACCTGATCAGGGGCGCCGTTTCAAATGCCATCAACATGCCGTCGATCACCGCGGAAGAAGCGCCGCGCCTGAAGCCTTTCGTCAAGCTTGCCGAAGTACTCGGCGCTTTCGTTGGCCAGGTCACCGAAGAGCCAATCGAGGAAGTCGAAGTGCTGTTCGACGGTTCGACGGCGGCGATGAACACGCGTGCGCTGCTCAGCGCGACGCTCGCAGGTCTCATCCGGCCGCAGGTTGCGGATGTAAACATGGTTTCCGCGCCGATCATGGTAAAGGAACGCGGCATCATCGTTTCGGAAATCCGCCGCGATAAATCCGGCGTGTTCGATGGATATATCAAGCTCACGGTCAAGTCCGCCTCGATGACCCGTTCGATTGCCGGCACCTGCTTCTCTGATGGCAAGCCGCGCTTCATCCAGATCAAGGGCATCAACCTTGATGCGGAAGTCGGGCAGCACATGCTTTACACGACCAACAACGACACACCCGGCATGATCGGTCTCCTCGGCACGATCTGCGGCAACAACAACGTCAATATTGCTAACTTCGCGCTCGGACGCGATGCGCCGGGCGGTAACGCCATTGCCCTGCTCTATCTCGATGAGCGCATTCCGGATAATGTGCTTGAGGAACTCAGGGTCAACAAGGCTATCGTTTCAGCCAAACCGCTGGAATTCGATGTCGCTTGATTGTACGGATGTCGATCATGGCATCCGAACACAACGATCTTCAATGGCGTTTGATGGAAGCGGAGGATCTCGCTTCCATCATCGCCATGGCCGCCGTCATCCACCCGGACTTTCATGAGGACGAGAACGTCTTTCGCGAGCGCATGAAGCTCTATGGCAAGGGCTGTTTCGTACTCCAGGCTGCGAGCGGCGATCTCCACGGCTACGCGGTCACCCATCCCTGGCAATTTTGTAGTATGCCTGCACTCAATAGCCTGCTGGGCTCGCTGCCTGAGCGACCTTCCACCTATTACCTGCACGATATCGCGCTCATGCCCGAGGCAAGGGGCAGCGGCGCTGCCGGACGGATCGTTGCCATCGTGGCGGATCGGGCGGTGCAGGAAGGCCTTCCTACTATGTCGTTGGTTTCGGTGAACAATTCGGTCGGTTTCTGGGAAAAGCAAGGCTTCGAGAGCACGGATCTGCCAGAACTCGAGGCGAAGCTCAGAACCTATTCCGACGATGCGCGCTTCATGGTTCGCCCGCTTCGCTGAGCGCGGCATGTTTGCGTCCGCTCAATTCGGCGATCCAGATTCCGCCGAGCACAAGCACCAGCGCAACGGCATGATAGGGCCGGAATTCTTCGCCAAGCAATGCAACTGCCAAAAGCGTTCCAAAGATCGGCACCGCATTGATGAACAGGCCAGCGCGATTGGCGCCGATATATTCGACACCCTTGATGAAGAGCACCTGCGCGGCCAGCGATGGGAGGATCGCGGTATAAAGCACGACCATGGTGCCGGTCATATCAGGCGGCATTAGCGCGCCGCGCTGCCATTCCCAAAGCGTAAATGGGATCGCCGTCAGAAACGCGAAGAAAGTCATCACCGTCATCAGGCTCTGCCAGTTGATCGAGGGCCGAAAGCGCAATGCCACCGTGTAGCCGCTGTAGAGCAGCACGGCCAGGATCATGAGCGCGTCACCCAAATTCACCTCGAGCCGGGCAAGCTGGGCGAAGCTTCCATGGCCGGCGGTGAGCGCCACGCCTACAAGAGAAAGGCTGAAGCCGACGATCTGCCCGGCGCGGACAGGCGTCCCGAACAGGATGAGATTGGCGACAAATATGACCATCGGGATGCCCGCCTGCTCGATCGTGACATTGATCGCGGAGGTATAGTTGAGCGCGCTGTAAAGGGCCATATTGAAGAACGTGAACCCGAAAGCGCCCAGGGCAGCGAGTAACCGAAGATGTTTGCGTACGATCTTCCAATCGCGCCGCACGTGTTTTGAGCTGATTACGGCAATAATCAAAAAGGCGAGCAACCAGCGCAATAGCGTCAGCAGCATTGACGAGATATGACCCACGGCAAATTTGCCGGCCACAGCATTACCGCCCCAGAAAAGCGCCGTCAGCAGCAGAAAGATGTAGGCGGTGCGGTTCATGTTCTACAATCTATTCGAATTGGCCGCGAAACCACTCATGTGGATGCGTCGGCAAGGGCGTTTACTGCCACGATAAAGGCAAATTGGTTGCGTGATAGCCGAAAGAATTGTCGCGCTTTTATGAACCAGCCTGTATAGAAGCACCGCATTTGAAGAAAAATGCGCGACGAGGTTATGACTCGAGGAGTTTTGAATGGCAAATGTTGTTGTGATCGGTTCCCAGTGGGGTGATGAGGGCAAAGGAAAGATCGTTGATTGGCTTTCCGAAAGGGCAGATATCATCGTTCGCTTCCAGGGCGGTCACAACGCAGGTCATACGCTGGTCGTTGATGGAGTGACGTACAAGCTGTCACTTTTGCCTTCCGGTGTCGTGCGCCCCGGCAAGCTTTCGATCATCGGCAACGGCGTCGTTTTCGATCCACATGCCTTCATCGCCGAAAAGAAGAAACTTGAAGCGCAGGGCGTGGTCATTACGCCTGATACGCTCAAGATCGCTGAGAACACGACGCTTATCCTGTCGATCCATGGCGAACTCGACCGCGAGCGTGAGGCGGCAAATTCCGGCACCAAGATCGGCACTACTGGCCGTGGCATTGGACCAGCCTATGAGGACAAGGTCGGACGGCGTGCCATTCACGTTCTCGATCTCGCCGACCCGGACATGCTGCCCGCCAAAATCGAGCGCCTGCTCGCCCATCATAATCCGCTGCGCCGTGGTCTCGGAATCGCCGAGGTCGACCCGGCGAAGCTCCTGGCTGAGTTGAACGACGCCGCGCCTCACGTCCTGCCCTTCATGGACCGCATCTGGTACGTGCTCGACCAGAAGAAGCGAGCCGGCGAACGGATCCTTTTCGAGGGCGCGCAGGGCACGCTGCTCGACATCGACCATGGCACTTATCCGTTCGTTACCTCATCCAACACGGTTGCCGGTCAGGCTTCCGCGGGCTCGGGCATCGGCCCTGGCTCGCTGCACTACGTGCTCGGCATTACCAAGGCCTATACGACACGCGTCGGCGAGGGTCCTTTCCCGACCGAACAGCAGAACGAGGTGGGGCAATTCCTCGGCGAGCGCGGGCACGAGTTTGGCACCGTTACGGGACGCAAGCGTCGTTGCGGCTGGTTCGACGCGGTGTTGGTGCGTCAGGCAGTCGCCAATAATGGCATCAGCGGCATCGCGCTCACCAAGCTTGACGTTCTCGATGGTCTTGACGAGATCAAGGTTTGCACGGGTTACGAACTCGATGGCGAAATGATCGATTATCTTCCGGCAGGGCAGGGCCAGCAGGCCCGCGTCAAGCCCGTCTATGAGACACTCGAAGGCTGGAAGGGCACGACGGCCGGGGCGCGCAGCTGGAGCGAGCTTCCGGCACAAGCGATCAAGTACGTTCGCTATATTGAGGAATTGATCGGTGCACCTATCGCATTGCTATCAACCAGCCCCGAACGCGACGACACGATACTTGTTACCGATCCGTTTCATGACTAGACTCGGATTGTCCTAGAATCTCACAGCAAAACCATGGGTTTGGGTGAATGGCAGACTTCGTTGCAGTATTGAGGAAGACAATTGACGGGATCGCGGACCCCACGCCCGAGCTCCGTCAACGTGTTTATGCAAAAGCTCGCGCAACGATTGAGCAGAAGCTTGCGGCGCTGAACGCGCCGGAAGCCGCGGCGACGCGTCAGAGACAAGCGCTGGAAGATGCCATCGCGGAGGTTGAATCGGAGTTCACGCCGGCGGTCGAGGATGTTGCGCCTGCCGTGGAAGCAAAGACGCTCTCGCCACCCCCGCCGCCGGCATCGACACCGCCGCACTTTAAGTTTACGCCCATCGTCGAACCTGAACCTGAGCCGGAAGTAAAGGCGCCGGAGCCGCTTCCAGCGCCGCCCAAACCGCCCAAGCCTGCGCCGCCCAGCCTAACTCCAGGTTTCACGAGGATTGGTTCGCAGCCCGACGCGCTCGAAGATTTCCTGACGAGTCATGGCGCTGGCATCGACAAACGAGCCAATACACATGACGAGGATACCCCTGAAGAGGATGCATTTGCCAATTCCGCAACGACTTTCGCCGCAGACGGCAATACCAGTCGGGAACCCGAGGAAGATGATGAGCTGAAGGTCGCTTCTGAGGATCGCGAGACTGGCGATTACGGCGTTTATACGCGCGGCCCCTTGAAGGCACCGGCGCGGAAGAAATCGCTGGTACCGCTCCTTGCAATTCTCGGCCTTCTCCTTGTCATTGCCGGCGGCGGATATGCTGGCTGGGTCTACAAGGACAGGATTGCGGAACAGGCGGCAGTGGCCAAGACCTGGCTTGCTAATCTGACCAGCAACAAGCCCGAGCAGCCGGCGCCCGCCGAGACTGCCAACAATGCACCAGCCAAGCCGGCCGAGCCGGCAGCACCCACACCGGCACCGGCCCCCGCAGCCAATGCACCGGCTGCAGCGCCGGAAAGCACCGAGCCCAAACCCGAACCGAAGCTGACGCAGCGCCTCATGCCGGATGGACAGGAGGTCAATCCAGGACCGGCCAACGACAAGCCTTCGCTCGGCGAGGGCACGTCGGTTGCGGCTTCCACGCCGGATCAGGCGGCACAGCCGGGTTCACCACAGGGTCAGCAGCAGGCTGCGGGCCAAACGCAGCCGCCCGCCGCGTTGCCGATCGGACAGAAGGCCTTCTTCTATGAGGAACGCTCCGGTCAGGAAGCCGGAACCGCCGATGCGGGCGGCGTCGTCTGGTCGGTGGTACAGGAGTCCCCCGGCAACGATTTGCCGCCGGAACCTGCGATCAAGGCCGAGGTCACCATTCCTGATCGCGGCATTAACCTGCGCATGATCATTCGCCGCAATGGCGACAAGACATTGCCTGCAAGCCATCTCGTCGAGATGATTTTCACCGTTCCCCAAGGTTTCCCCGGCGGATCGATCGAGAACGTCTCGCGCATGACCTTCAAGGACACGGAACAGGCGCCGGGCAGCCCCCTCGTCGCAATCCCGGCGAAGATCGCCGACAACTTTTTCATCATCGCCATGAACGATGCGAAGACGGCGGTCGACACCAATATGGCTCTGATGGGCCGCCAGTCCTGGATCGATATTCCGATTGCCTACAAAACGGGGCGACGTGCCCTGCTGACGCTCGAGAAGGGCTTGCCGGGTGAAAAGGTATTCAATGACGTTCTCAAATCCTGGGCTGAAAAGGCCGGCGGGTGACGGCTCTTCAACAAGCGCAGACAATATGAAAAAGGCCGCTGAAGAGCGGCCTTTTCTATCCGGATCGGCTGGCGGCTAGCGGCTGTCGGAGCCCGTCGAAACGAGCGCCTTCTGCTGCTTGAGCGCTGCCGACTTTACGGCGTCCTGCACCTTTTCGAAGGCGCGGACCTCAATCTGGCGAACGCGCTCGCGGCTGATGCCAAACTCGGTCGACAGGTCTTCAAGCGTTATCGGGTCGTCGGCGAGACGGCGCGCCTGGAAGATACGGCGTTCGCGATCGTTGAGCGACGACATGGCGCCAGTCAGCATTTCGCGGCGGCTTTCCAGTTCGTCCTGCTCGATCAGCATTTCCTCGGCACTATCATGGTCGTCGACCAGCCAGTCCTGCCAGTCGCCACCGGCTTCGCCATCTGACGAGCGGATTGGCGCATTGAGCGAAGCGTCACCGGACAGGCGACGATTCATCGAAATGACCTCGTCTTCCGATACGCTGAGCCGCGTTGCGATTTCCTTGACCTGTTCAGGATTGAGATCGCCGTCGTCCAGCGCCTGAATCTTGCTCTTTACCTTGCGAAGGTTGAAGAACAGACGCTTCTGGTTGGCGGTCGTTCCCATCTTGACCAAGCTCCAGGAACGCAGAACATATTCCTGGATCGAGGCCTTGATCCACCACATGGCATAGGTGGCGAGACGAAAGCCCCGTTCGGGCTCGAACCGCTTCACGGCCTGCATCAGGCCGACATTGCCTTCGGATATGACCTCCCCGATCGGCAGGCCATAGCCGCGGTAACCCATCGCGATTTTGGCGACGAGGCGCAGATGGCTTGTAACAAGCTTATGTGCCGCTTTCGGATCTGAATGCTCCAGATACCGCTTGGCGAGCATGTACTCTTCTTGCGGTTCGAGCATAGGAAAGCGTCGGATTTCTTCAAGATAACGGGTCAGTCCACCATCCCCGCCAAGAATACTAGGAAGATTTTGGGCCACAGGGCACCCTCCTCATTTTGAAATCGACCCCCATTATCGGCGGGCCCGCAACATCCGATCACCCATAAATTGGCGCTGACGGATTCGTGCCATCAACATATAGGTAGCATTTTGTCAAAAACACGATCTATTAAGCAACGAAACAATCTGTCACATAAACGTGAACGATGGAGTCATGTTTGGTCGTCGTTGAGTAAAATGTGGCGGGGCGAAGAATGTTCCGCCCGCCGCAGGATTTAGCAGCATTAAAGACCAGTTGTGCGGAATGCGTCAAGCAACCCAGCCATATCGTCCGGAACCGGCGCTTCGAAATGCATGATCTCGCCGGTCGATGGATGCTCGAAAGCGAGCAGCCGCGCGTGGAGGGCCTGGCGCGAAAAACGCTTGACTATCCCCTGCAGAGGTTCGGCCAATTTGTTGGCCTTGGTCTTGTAGGCGCTGCCATAGTCGAGATCGCCGACGAGCGGATGGCCGATATGGGCCATGTGCACGCGGATCTGGTGCGTGCGCCCGGTTTCAAGACGGCACTCGATCAGCGCAGCAAGGGCTGTTGCGTCGTCCTTCGCGCCGAATTTTTCCTGGACGTCGAAATGGGTGACCGCGTGGCGCGCATCCTCGCGATCCTCATGGACAACGGCCTGCTTGGTGCGGTCGCGATGCGATCGCCCAAGCGGTGCATCGACGCTACCGCTTTTGCGGTCGGGCGTGCCCCAGACGATGGCGAGATAGGCTCGTTCCAGATCACCGGTACGCCCGTGGTCGGCAAACTGAGCGCTCAGATGCCGATGGGAGAGATCGTTTTTGGCGACGACAATGACGCCGCTCGTCTCCTTGTCCAATCGGTGAACGATGCCAGGCCGTTTAACCCCTCCTATACCGGATAATGTATCGCCGCAGTGGTGGATAAGTGCGTTGACCAGCGTTCCGCTCCAATTGCCGTTACCCGGATGGACGACCAGGCCGGCAGGCTTGTTGATGACAATGAGATCCTTATCTTCATAAAGGATATCGAGCGCGATTTCCTCACCTTTGGGCGTTGCATCTTCCGGTTCGGGAACGGCAATTGCGATGTTCGAACCCTCCCGCAGTTTGTGCTTGGCCTCCCGGATGACCTTGCCGTCAATACTGACCTGGCCCTCGCCGATGAGCGACTGGATTCGGTTTCGTGACAAATCCGGTGCCAATCGGGCGGAAAGCCAGGCGTCCAGCCGCTTGCCCACCGCCTCGCTATCGGTAATTAGCTCTTTCAAAGAACCCGTCCCTTCGTTACAGAGGCTTGGTTTCGAAACCTCGGAGATGCCTTAATGGCCCAAATCAACCAAGATCTCGACACGGAAGAGCAGCCGCTCGATCCGGCGCTGGAGCGGGTGCGCCGCAAGATGATCCGGCTTCTCGCTGTTTCCATTGGCATCATGGTTGTTGGTCTTATGGCTGTGCTGGCGGCGATTGTCTACAAGATTAACCAGCCTGTTCCAAAGGCTGTGGCGCCGGCTCGCCAGGAGATCCCGGGGCAGCCGCTTGACAAAGCCATGGCCGGCGAATCGATCACGCTTGATTCGGGCACACGCATCCTTTCACACAATCTGTCGAACAATATGCTCTCCCTCGAGACGCGCCTTGCCGACGGTACGCGGCAAATTCTGGTCTATGACGTAGCAACCAAGCGTGTGGTCGCGCGCATTGGCGAGGCGCCCACCCAATGAATTAAGTCGGGAACTCCTATCCCGATTGGAACGGCAACAAATCATCATTGCACTTTGGCGTCGGCTTGATTATACCGCCTGAAAGCAACTCGCTAAGCGCCCATCGTCTAGCGGTCAGGACGGCGCCCTCTCACGGCGCAAACAGGGGTTCGATTCCCCTTGGGCGTACCAAAAATTCCCGTTAAATATCAAAACTTTAGCCGGTTAACCCCCTTCCCGAGCTGGGACGGGGTTAAACGAAAAGGGTTAAACGGAACCGCGATTCACGCGACCTTATGCACCATCCCTACCAGACATACTCAGGGACGCGCGGGTACTCAGTCTTACACTCTGGGCACACACTGTCTCCACGACCCCCGGTTCTGCTGCTTCCCACCAGCCGGTAATATTTACCCAGATTCTGTTCGCAGCGCGGGCAAAATGGCTTTCCGCGCGGGTTACCGTCGGCCTTGGGCTCGTACTTGTAGCCACGCTCTTCGACTAGCGTCCCTTTATAGGCGAACGCAGACTTGAGTCTCTCGATTTCACTGTCCTTGTCCCGCAACTCATCGCGGGCGTCGGTCAATGTCATTTTGACATCAGCCAACTTGCCGTAGAGGTCGGCAGCATTGGCCTTCATTGCTGCGGTGTCGAAGCTGGTATCGATTTCCTTGATATCTTTCGCAATCCCAATCGCCTGACCGAGAATTGAAAGTGCTGCTGCTATGTCCATTCGGTTTCTCCCTCGCCTAAGCGAAAGAGTTACACTGAGCGCGGCATCTTCTCAACGGTTGCAAAAACAAAGCGCGCTATTGGGTCTCTGAATCTGGCTCCTAGTCCGCCCTTGCTGCAACCGATCGGCTTATCTCCGCTATCATACCTACCGCGACACCAAGCAGTATAAACAGTAAACCCTTGTCGATTGCCTCGCCTGTGGTGCCCGATCCGAGGTACCTTTGGGCCATAGCCTGATTGCCCCCGAATGCAATGACGAAGCCGAGCGACGCCCGAATGCCGCCAAGGATAACCAACAGCCACGCAATGATTCGCCCCAGCTTGGTGAAAAACATAGTGCCTCTCCATTTCGGTTTCCTTCGCAATGTCGCACTAACAAAAGCGCGAGTCACCCGCACCTCAGAATGATACGAGTGACTCGCTTCTTGCCGCCATGCCTGTCCAACCACGGCGGAAGACAAAAACGCAGCGGGTCGTCCGCCCACCCATGGCCATAGACAGAGCGAACGACCCGCGCCCGTTACGGAGCCAGTGCATATCCGGCACTGCCGGATAGGATTTCCCAAGCCCCACGTCGGTCTAGATAGGTACCGTTACGTAACGATACCTATGTACGAGCTAGGAGACAGGCACGGCTTCCGCCACAGAACCGCACCTGTCTCCGAAGACCGTCTGCCAAGATGGAAGGGGGGCGGCAGACGGTCCCGCGTGGTGAACTGAGAACACCACGCTAAAGCTGACCCGCAGCGTTCACACAGGTCAGCTGTCCATTGCCTCTTGCACGGCGCGCTCGCTTGCCTCTGCCCGCGCGATAATGTCGGCACTGCACAGGCTCAGCGTGTAGCTCAGCGTCAGGGTGCCGGCGCGCTGCGTATCTTCCAGGGCTTTCCGTAGCCGGTCGAGCCGCTCGATCTCTGGGCCGTACTTCTGCTTCTGCCACGCGCTACGGAGCATCTCATGCCGCGCCTTGGTAATACCTGAAAGCATGGGCGAGCCGATATCGCGCCGAGCGCTGGCTCGTCGCCATCGGCGAGGGCTTGGGCGATTGCCTTTTCGCGCTCTTCGTCGGTCATTCCAGCAAGGCGCTGCCGCACCTCACTCGCCAGAAAGTAGCCGGAGGCATCCTGTGGCCGGGAGGGCGCGCTGGTCTTCTCTTCCAGCATGTCGATTTCCCGCTTGCAGGATGCCAAGGCCGCGTCCATCTCGGCCAGTACCGGCTGCGTCATGCGGTGGGTCTTTTCCTTCACCTGTCGGTGGCGGGCGGCGACCGTCTGGAACTCGTTGGCGAAGATGGCGTTGGCTACCTTGCCCGCCCGTTCCGCAGCGAGCCGCGCCGAGCCGACAGCCACGCTCATCCGGGAGACAATAGGATCATAGATCGTCTCGCGGGTCTGTGGGTCTTTCGGATGGTAGCGGTCGATGAGCGCTTCGTTGATGCTCGGACTCGGCAAATTCGGCTGCGGTGGAGTCTGCGTTGCTCCCCGGCTGACCGGTCCAGTGTCGTTCTCATTCACGACGACACCGTTGTGCTCGTGCCGGTCCTTCATTGTTTGGTTGACTGCCATTTCATTCCCCTTCCTAAAGTCCAAGAACCGGTTCCGGGTCTTGGACTATTCTTCTAATCCTGCGGCCCTGTGTGCTTCCTTCCAAGTCTCGTACTGCACGCCGTCGATCCCGGAGATACCCGGATTGCGCTGCCAGACCCGCGCCTTGTTCTCGTCGCGGAAGACGACCTTGCCGGTCATATCGATCGAAAATGCGTGAGCGCCCCGACGAGCGGCGTCCAGCGCGCCGAGTAACGCTCCGGCGGCGGCGTTGGCTAAGTCGTCGTGACCTCCGGGTGGATGGTCCACCAGATCGCGCCCGACGCGGGTTGTGCGCCGTTCGAGCGATATGAGCTGGTTCTCCAGTCTGGGCAAATCCAGTAGACGGATTCGCTGGCTGTTAATCGACGGTACGAGGTTCAGATAAAGATCGGACCGTGTGTTCTCGGCCACTTCGTATGTCACGCCAAAATGCTTGAAGCGCTCGCGCGGCCACTCGCCCGCATAACGGTCGCCTGTAACCTTGCTCAGGCCGTAGGATTTGATCACCTTGCAGAACTGCTCGACAACGTTCTCTGGCGAGAACGGCGGCGCAACCTCACGGACGCAATCGAGGACAACGGTCCAGTTGTCGTCCTCGTCTTCCTTGATACGGTTTGTGCCGCGCTGGCCGCCGAGCACCATTGCGGTCTTATTCGATAGCTCACGATGCGCAATTCCAAGAGTCATGCTATCGCTGCTGCCCCCGGATGGGTCGACGAAGGCGAAGTAGCGGTGGCCTCTGGCCGGAAGCAACTCGCGGGCACCGGGGACGACGCAAGCTCTTACCGCTTCTCTGGTGAGTAGGGCTTCAAGGTCGGCGCGGAACTCTGCAAGATACTCGGCGCGGGCGCTGGCCGGATCGCGCTCCATAGCCTCGTCAATCAGCCGTTGCGGAACCGTCGGGTTCATCTCTCGGGTTGTCGCTTTCCAGACCAGCGGCGACGTATCAAAACCCGTTTCCGGGTTTTGATTTTCTGACGGCCAGTAGCGGCGATACGCATCCCACAGCGCGCCTCTGCGTGCGTAAGGTGAGGAAGCGCAGAGCAGGAGCGCGCCGGGGATGGTCGCCATACCGGGGCGGATAGCGTCGAGAATGGCATAGTCAGGGTCGGCGGCGTCGTCTGCCGAGTTCCAAAAAGCTATTTCGTCAGCTAAAACAGCGGCATACGTGTAGCCACGTGTCGAGCGCTGGCTGGCGGTGGTCACTTCGATGGTCACGCGGCCTGTCAGGTCGAACGACTCCGCGGTTTCTTTCTGAATTGTTTTACTCAGAATAGGTATCTGAGTAAGCAATGCCCGGACGTAACGCATGATGACGCGGGCTTGCTTACGGTCGGCGGCTATGACGGCAATGGTCGCGCGTTCGCCTTGCTGGAGGTACTGGCGGTAATCGCGGAAGGTGGCGAGGTACGTGGCGATAAGAGCCATATGGAAACTCTTACCGCCACGCCGCCCGACAACCAGCCAGGCCTCGCTAGAGTGGGTGGTTGGTGGGTCTTGTCTACCGGTATGTTGCCGGTAGAGACTGAGCTGCTCTTCGTCCATTTCCAAGCCAAACAGCGCGGCCAAGAAGGCGCGCCATGCGGCCCACGTCTTCTTATCTCTAAACCACTTGGCGAATAGGTTCTCGTCGTCGCAGGCTTTGAGGATGTCGAAGGCGGGGGCGGTCATGCCGGTGCCCACTTCAAGAGATCGTCCACCGGCACGGCTGGATAGTAATGCGGCATTGCCACAAATCCCGCGACAGGCATCTTTGAGGCGGAGTAAGGCGGAAGCCGGAGTATGGACATCAGCGCATAGGTATCTGTTGGCTCATCGTAGCCGACCACCGTGCAGGTCTGAGCGTAGCAATAGACGGTGGTGCCAACGGGGATGCTCATTCGGCGGCCTCGCGGTGCATGTATTCTTCCAGCGTGGGGACAATCGTCTTCGGTCGCCTTCTTTCCAACCCGGTCATGTTCAGCAACTGGTGGAAAGTCTTCGCCAGCCGTGTATACATCTCGATCTTCATAGCCGAGGGATCAGGATCGGTAGCGAGATAAGCCTCGATCCTCCGCATCTCGATCTCGAGCACGCCGACCTTTCTGATGACAGCCTTCTCAGCTGTAGTACACACCTCGTCCCCGCCGAGGTCGGCCAGATATTGCTCGGTTATCTCAGCGAGATGTTGCGCCCACCATGATGTTGGGTCGATGAACATCGCCCGGATCGCCGGGGAGAGTGTATGGCCAATGGGTGGTTCGCCTCCGGCGTGAGGTAATGACTTCAGGCTGGGTTGCACTGGTGTAGTGCCGGTGGTGCTGTCGTCGCACTCTAGGATGATGTACCCATGACCAACATCGTAGCGGATGTTGCTCAGGGCTTCGCTGCGATTACCAACGGCAAGGACGAATTCATCAACGGTTTGGGCGTCACGGTAGAGGGAGAAGATTTCGTGGGCGCGGGTTCCGGGGCGCTTGGGATTGGATGGGTGAACTTGTCGTATGTTATCAGCTCCAAATAGGTCACCCTTTAACTGCGAATCCCAGACATGTCGGCCCCGTTTCTTCTTTAGCTCTGGAAGCTCGCGGACAGTCACTTTTAACCCTTTATGTTAACCCCGGCTCCCAACTATACCGCGCTTCCACGTGTTAAGGTACTGTTATTTATATGCTTTTCGCTTTAACCGGGGAGATGGGACCGCGCCTACACTAGGCGCTAACGGAGGTTACGGAGCAAAACCGGGGTTATATTTCCAACCTCCGTATTTTCTAAACTATTGTAATACCTATTTAAATTCGTCATAAACACGCTCGCATACGGAGGTACGGAGGTACGGAGGTTACGCTCGTACGCGCGTACGTACGTGGAGGCGCGCGCAGTACCTCCGTAAACCTCCGTTTAACATAGTAACCTCCCCCCGGTTCAAGCGGCCCGGTATACCCCGGTTAAACCGCCGCTTGCCAGCCGCTAACAGGCCGCTGCGGACCGTTACAAGCGCCCCCCAGCGCGCCCAAGAACGCGGGACTGGCCCCTCTTACGGCCCAAACAGGAGTTCGTACCACACTCCTCCATCATTACCATTACACGCGAACCTCGTCGTAGTCCTGCTGCTCCGGTTCGCCCGTGGACAGTGCGAGATAGGCGAGACAACAGTAAAACGCGAGCACGCCTGCTATCACCAGCCAGCCGGGGAGTGGCCCAAAGCCTGCATTGGTGACAATCTCGCGCAATGAGCCAGCGACGTCGTGGACGGCGCCGTCATTCTGCAACTTCGGCGTCGAGATCTTGAGAATCCAGGCCAGAAGCAGGATGAGGAACATCCAAATGTAGTTGCGCCGCAGCCGGCGCGACATCGCTGCCCGGGTCGAGATGAGAAATTTCGGCTTGCGCAGATCCTGACCGAGTAGGCGAGCCCAGTTACCATCCTGCTGCTCGGGAAACGGCGCAAGAATTTGCGCGAAATAGTTCTTCTCCATCCGCCTTACCCTGCCGCGATAAACGTCGAAGAACCGGTATCGTCGCGCCTCGATCAGGAGCAGGAGTTGCACGAGTACCATCGCGAACAGCAGGACGCCGTGATGGGCTGTTGGCGTTGAAAGGGAGAGCGAAAGCATTGCCGCGACGCCGGTGATGGCCCAATTGGTCGTTCGGTCGATGCGGTCGCGCCAGCCCGCCATGCGTCCCATCTCGGCGCGATGATAATGTACCAGCGCAGTGATGTATTCAGCTGAAGTTGCAGGCAGCGGCGGTGTCGGCCATCGCGTTCCGTTGCCGGCCACGGGGTCTTGAAGCTCGTCCATATCAGCCTCCCAACCGATATCCTCCGCCACACGACCAGATTATATGAAACGGACGGAATCCGCTGGAGAAATCGTCGCTGAAGAGGCGATTCTCAATCCGAAAGATACTCCAACATGCCATGTGCAGCAGCGCGCCCGGTCGCGAAACACGCCGTTAATAGATATCCGCCGGTTGGTGCTTCCCAATCAAGCATTTCGCCAGCGACAAAGACGCCCCGGATCGATTTCAGCATGTAGTTTGCGTCTATTCCTTCCCACTCAATGCCGCCGGCCGACGAGATGGCTTCAGCGATGGGACGTGGCCCGACGAGGCGAAGTGGCAGGTTCTTGATGCGTATCGCGAGACGCTGCGGGTCGCTCAAATCGGTTGGAGGGACGTTCGCCCGCACGAGGGCCGCTTTCACGCCTTCAATGCCGGCGCCCTTGCGAAGCCGGTTGGTAAAACTCGCTTTTGCATCCTGCCGCGCAAGGTCGCGGGCAAGGCGCTCCTCGCCGCGGCCCGGCACAAGGTCAAGCAGGAGTTCTGCGTGTCCTTCATCCTCGAGCCGATCACGCAAGGCAGCAGCGTGGGCGTAGACGAGGCTTCCTTCGATGCCACTCGCTGTTATTACAAATTCGCCTGGCAATGTGCCTGCGTCCGATGTCACCGTCACCGATTTTACCGGGACGCCGGCGAAGCGATCGCGAAAGCCGTCGTCCCAAGCGACATCGAAGCCGCAGTTTGCCGCACGGAAAGTTGCTATTGGCACGTCTTTCGCGGCAAGCAAGGGCTGCCAGCGTCCGTCGGAACCGAGCTTCGGCCAGCTCGCGCCGCCGAGCGCCAGCAGTGCCGCATCGCTATGAATGGTCGTCGAGCCCTCGGGCGTTTCGAATGCGTAGCCGCCCTCGGCAAAACCTGTCCAGCGGTGACGTGGTTTGAGCTTTACCCCTCTTTCCTGCAGTCGGGCGAGCCAGGCGCGCAGCAACGGAGACGCCTTCATGACCATTGGAAAGACGCGCCCCGACGAACCGATGAATGTTTCCGTACCGAGTTCGGCCGCCCACTGGCGGATATCGTTGGGTGTGAAGCCATCGAGAGCCAGACGTAGCCGCTCGGACGCAGCGCCGAAGCGACCGGCAAATCGTTCATAATCCTCTGAATGGGTGATGTTAAGCCCGGATTTCCCGGCGAGGAGAAATTTGCGGCCGAAGGTCGGCATGCTGTCATATATGGTCACGGCGTAAGTGCCAGACGCGGACAATACATCTGCTGCCATCAGTCCGGCCGGCCCGCCGCCGATGATCGCGACGGCTTTTCGATTTGTCGGTTCGTTCGACATTCGGATCCTTCAACGCGGCCGCATCAGCGCCAGTGGTATGTTGGGGGCAAGCAATCACCCACACCATGTTGACTCCCAAGGGTTCCCCGTACATTAGTCGTACAACGGATGTCCAATACAAGGCCGGCAATCAGCCTCATCAATCAGGTGGTTCCACGCCCGAGTGAGCAATACGAAACCATTAATGTCTTCCATTTCCCAGCCAAATGAACGCAAGACGATGTTCATCGTCGGTAACGGTCCGATCAAGGACAATCTTTCCGAGGAAGTCGATCGTTCGGACCTCGTCGTCCGCTTCAACGAGCCTAAATCGTCCAAGGGAATGTCAGGGGTCAAGACCGATATTCTGTTCGTATGCAATTCTGGCAAGCCGATGCAGCGCCGATTGACGGATCCGAGCTATTTCGCCTCCCCCATCGTGCAGGCGCATCCGAGGTCATATTTGCATACCACCCCCAGATAATCGCCGAATATTTCCGCCAGCCGCATCTGCTTTCACGACTCAAGGGCCGGCGGGGTGATTGGACTTTGCAGGCCATCGATGCCTTTGGTGCGGCTGGCAAATCGGTCCTTGTCCTGCCACCCCGGTTCTATAAAGACGGCTGCGCCGTTCTCGGCATTCCCGAAAATGCCCGTCGGGAGGTCTTTCCCAGTACCAGCTATTTCGGCCTTACCTACATCCTTCAACACTTTGACCCGAAGCAATGGAAGATCGTCCTTTGCGGTTTCAGTTGGGAAGGTTGGCGCCGTCACTCCTGGGGTGATGAGCGCAAATGGGTCATGGACAAAGTTGAACAGAACATCCTCAACGTCATCGTATGAACCTGAAAGTGAGGTCTTATGAACAACGATCTTGATATCTACGTCGGCTGGGATTCGCGCGAACCCATCGCCTATGAGGTTGCAAAGAGCACCATCCTCAAACATGCGAGCATTCCGGTCCGGGTGATTCCGATCAAGCTTGACGCGCTCGTCGCGAAAGGCGCCTACACGCGTGATATCGACCCGCTCGCATCAACCGAGTTCACCTATTCGCGCTTCTTCACGCCATGGCTTGCCGGCTATAAGGGTTGGGCCCTGTTCTGTGATTGCGATTTCCTGTTTTTCTCCGATGTTGCGAAGCTCTTGGATTATCGCGACGAATCGAAGGCGGTCATCTGTGTCAAACACGATTACACGCCGAAGGAAGGCACGAAAATGGATGGCAAGGTGCAAACCAGCTATCCGCGCAAGAATTGGTCTTCCTTCATGTTTTTCAACTGTGCCCATCCTTCAACGCGCAAGCTGACACCGGAATTGATCAATCGCGAATCGGGTGCCTATCTGCACCGCATGCAGTGGGCGCAGGACGATGAGATCGGTGAGGTGCCGGTCGAGTGGAACTGGCTCGAAGGCTGGAATGGGAAGCCTGAGAGTGGCTATCCCAACGCCGTACACTTCACCAATGGAGGTCCTTGGTTCAAGGATTGGCAGAACGTCGATTATGCGGACGAGTGGCGCGCCGCGGCTGACGCAGTCGATCCGAACTGGAAGGTAATTTAACCACGGAATGAGCCCTCAGAAGCTATTGATCACGATGCGCGCTTCTTTTTGACCTCGGCCATGCGCGGCTTCGTTTCAAGACCGCTCTTGTAAAGATTGTTGCGGTCGAGGTTCTTCACATCCCGCTCGCCGCAAAGCGCCATCGTGATGTCGAGCTCCTTGCGTATGATCTCCAGCGCTTCGGTGACGCCCTTCTTGCCGCCGGCACCGAGGCCATAAAGGAAGGCGCGGCCGATGAAGGTGCCCTTGGCGCCGATGGCCAGCGCCTTCAACACATCCTGGCCGGATCGTATGCCGCCATCGAAAAGGACCTCGATCTTGTCGCCAACGGCATCGACGATCTCGGCAAGCACCGAGATCGAAGAGGGCGCCCCGTCGAGCTGGCGTCCACCATGGTTGGAGACAATGATGGCGTCTGCGCCGGTCGATACGGCCATCTTCGCATCCTCGGCGTCGAGAATGCCCTTGATGATCAACTTACCGCCCCAACGCTCCTTGATCCAGGCGACGTCGTTCCAGGAAAGGCGTGGGTCGAACTGTTCCGCTGTCCATACGGAAAGTGAGGAAAGATCACCGACGCCCTTGGCGTGGCCAACGATGTTGCCGAAGGTGCGGCGCTGCGTCTTCAGCATGCCGAGGCACCATTGGGGCCGCGTCGCCATCTGCCAGATGTGTTTCGGCGTGAACTTCGGCGGTGCCGACAGGCCGTTGCGAATATCCTTGTGGCGCTGGCCGAGAATCTGCAGATCGAGCGTCAGCACCAGTGCGGAGCATTTCGCAGCCCTGGCGCGATCTATCAGGTTGTAGATGAAATCCCGGTCGCGCATGACATAGAGCTGGAACCAGAACGGTTTCGTCGTCGCCGACGCCACGTCCTCGATCGAGCAGATACTCATGGTCGAGAGGGTGAACGGGACGCCAAATTCTTCAGCCGCCTGGGCGGCCAGAATCTCGCCATCGGCATGCTGCATTCCGGTAAGGCCGGTGGGGGCGAGCGCTACCGGCATCGAGACCTTCTGGCCTATCATCGTGCTTTCGAGCGTGCGATCCGTCATGTCGACAGCGACGCGCTGGCGCAGTTGAATCTTGCGAAAATCCTCTTCATTGGCCCGGTAAGTGCTTTCCGTCCATGCGCCCGAATCGGCGTAGTCGAAGAACATCTTCGGTACGCGCCGTTTTGCAATTCGCTTTAGATCATCGATTTCAACTGACTTTGACATGTTTCCGTCCCGAGGCCTTGGTCGCTTCTTTTCATACTAATGGATGCGGTGGCTCAAGTACCAGAACCAAATTACCGCGTCCGGTGTTTTAATCATATACGGGTGTATACTTCACTGATAAATTCCTTAGCAAGGATTTGTGTTCTGGACTGCAGTTTCGCTATGGTCGAGAAAACGTACCATTGCACGAACAGGATGTGACTAATGCAAAAGCACCCGCTTCTCGTACTCGGGCCACTCATGCCGTACCTGCTTGAAGAACTGGAAAAGCGCTATGCCGTCGAAAAGCTCTATGAGGAAAAGGATGCATTAGGCTTCCTCGAGAAGAATGCGGGGCGGTTTCGTGCGGCGGTGACGAGTACATTCACCGGGCTGAAGGCGGACATGATCGATCTTCTACCGGCCGTTGAGATCGTTTCCTCGTTCGGGGTCGGGACCGACTCGCTTGACGTCGCCTACGCGGAAACAAAGGGTATCAAGGTCGCGAACACGCCGGACGTGCTCAACGAGGACACCGCCAATATGGCGATCGTGCTCCTCCTTGCCGCAACACGCGATCTTGTTGCCAATGACCGATTCGTGCGTGAGGGTCGCTGGGCGAAAGGCGAGAACGCCCCATTGGCGCATGGTATCGAAGGCAAGAAAGTCGGTCTGGTCGGGCTCGGCCGTATCGGCAGCGTCATTGCCCGCAAGCTCGTCGCCTTCGGCTGCGATGTCGTCTATCACACCCGTAACAGGAAGCCCGACGCGCCCTACACCCACTATGACGATCTTGTCACCATGGCGCGCGACTGTGCGGCGATTATTGCGATATTACCTGGAGGCGATGCAACGCAGGGCGTCATTTCGCGTGAGGTTCTGCAGGCGCTTGGGCCCAAGGGAACGTTCGTCAATATTGCCCGTGGCACTGTGGTCGATGAGACGGCGCTGGTGGAGCTACTACAGTCAGGGGAGTTGGGCCGCGCCGGGCTCGATGTATTCGTCGACGAGCCGAACGTGCCCGAGCCGCTTTTCAAACTCGACAATGTGGTGCTGCAGCCGCACATGGGAAGTGCGACGGTGGAAACCCGGAAGGCGATGGCCGATCGGGTCGTTTCCAATCTCGATAATTATTTCACGGCTAACTAGTTACAGCCTGCCCTCAATTAGCCGGCTGCTATGCTCGCAGCCGGCGCCGGGAGACCTAGCCGAACACCACGGTTTTGTGGCCGTTGAGCATGACGCGGGATTCAAGGTGCTTCTTGACCGCCCGGGCAAGCACCCGGCTTTCGATATCGCGGCCGGTGGCGACGAAGT
>NZ_JBBNAM010000369.1:0-29294 GCF_037994425.1 Phyllobacterium sp. | reverse complement strand
CCGAACATCTCTCCGCGGGCACAGGCAAGAAGCTCCTCATACCCGTAGCTTGATTTCTGTTCTGGCATTCTTTCTCCCATCGACTGCTTCAAAGTTGGCGCATGGAATGCGAGCTGCTCCTGCGCATGCGGACCCTATCACAGAGTGTTTTCGCCTGAAAACGCTCTCTAGAGCAATCCGAAGTCAAATGGAACCCTTGGCTTCGTTGTGGCTTCTGGGAAAATCTTATGACAGAAGATCTCCCGGAATCCGACTTAGACGAATGGTCTAATTGCTGCCTATTGATCGATTTCGCAAGACAGCATATATCAAATAAGCAGCACCAGTGGCACTTTGCCTTTGGTGCGGGTTCGGATTTGGTTAACGGAGTGGCAGACGGGCCATGCATGTTTCTTATGAAATAGAGGCTGATGTTTCCTTGCAGGAGCGCTTGCGCTTCGCTGGTTTGCGGCCGACCCGTCAGCGCATTGCACTCGCCAGTCTGATTTTCTCCAAAGGTGACAGACACCTTTCGGCTGAAGAGCTGCACGAAGAGGCACAAAGCGCCAATGTTCCGGTGTCTCTTGCTACCGTCTACAACACGCTGCATCAGTTTACCCAGGCAGGAATGCTACGTATTCTCGCCGTAGAAGGTGCGAAAACCTATTTCGACACCAATGTATCGGATCATCATCACTTTTTCGTCGAAGGCGCCAATGAGGTGATCGACATTCCCGATGGTTCGGCAATGGTAGGCCATTTGCCGCCGGTGCCGGATGGCATGGAAATCGTCAACGTCGATATTGTGATCCGGCTGCGCAAGAAGCGCGGGTGAGGATTTCCACTTAAAGACTCGTAGAGCCAGCTGCTGGACGATAAACTCGCCGGCGGGACGAGAACCTATTCAGACAAGTCGTATGGGACCAGGATAGCGCGCAACGATAGGATCCGCGGTCGCGAGCGTTATCCCCTCGGACACAGCCTGTGCCACAAGAATGCGGTCAAAAGGGTCTTTGTGTATCTGCGGCAGTGTCGCAACGCCCACGGTGTGTTCGCTGGCAATTGCTAACTCGGTGTACCCAGCGTCAAGCAATCCCCGGCGAAGAACACGCGCATCGACCAGGAAGTCGGCACGATCGAGTCCTTGCTTGATTGCTATCTCCCACAAACTGGCTGAACTGAATACCAATTCGTTCAGCGCATCTTCGATGAGCGATCGTGCGTCGGCGGACAGGCGATCGGGCGAGCCCGCGGCCCAAAGCAGCAGGTGCGTATCGAGAAGCAACTTCATTTGGCAATGCCGAAAAGCTTCTCGATGTCCTCTTTACCCATCTCATCGAAATCGTCGGGTACGTGAATCTCGCCAGCCAGAAATCCAAGGCGTTTTGGTGGTGCTGCATCTTTCACGTCGACTGCCGTCACCTTAACAACAGGCTTTCCGGCCTTGGCAATGATGAACGGCTCACCCTTCGACGCTTGTTCGATCAATCGTGAGAGGTGGGTCTTCGCTTCGTGAATGTTGACGATGCGCATCGGAATGAACTCCGCTGGACTTAGTCTATTAAACTTAGTCCATATGTTCTGCTAAGACAAGAATTCAATCGTCGAACTTCTCGTCCGGATAAGCACCCCAGATGTCCGGCTGGCGCATCCAGCCGCTGGTACCGCTAAAGATGACACGGCAAAAGCTGCCATTGCACGCCTTTAGCGTCCCAAGTACGCCCGGTTGGACCTTGGCGACAACCGCCGATTTGTCGTCTGCGCCGCGATAGACATTGAGCATCGCGTCGTCCTTGTCGCGCTGCCACGGAGCCGTCAACACCGTGCGTTTGCCCGACAGCAACGATTGATAGACCCACCCTTCCGTGCCCTCGGAATCGCGAATGCGCCGCCAATTGTCGAATTCCTGCACGATCTCCACCGGCAGGCCGGATTTCAGGAAAAGCCACGTAACCGCGTAATCTCTCCCCGGCCCGACGCGCAGATTGACACGGCCGGGCTTCAGGCTGACGAATCGTGGCAGCGGGAGGCCGCTCGGTCCGACCTGCGCGGCCTCTGCCGCCACCGATGCCGGCAGGGTCAGCGGTAGTGCCAATGCCAAGGCTGCTGCGAAGCTGACGGCAGTCGAGAGGCGGCGAAAATTTCCAATATTCAACAAGGTCTGTCCTTCGTCGTCCCGGGCCCCAATCCGCTCGTTTTTCGGCAGAATGGCGGACGATCCCTATTTTTCTTTGTCTTTGATGCGCCGCCTTGATAGACAAGTGGAGGAGCGCAAAGAGCAATTGCAGTTTGCAATGACTTGGTTAAAGAGGTCTCAATAGCGCTGTCAAATGGGAGGGGAATATTGGTGAGCAAGAAGCCTCTGGTCGTCATCACTCGCAAATTGCCGGATCCCATAGAAACCCGCATGCGCGAGCTTTTTGAGGCCCGGCTGAATGTCGACGACCGGCGGCTGACCAAGGCGGAACTGATCGAGGCGGTCAAAGTCGCCAACGTGCTCGTACCGACCATTACCGATCATATCAGCGAGGAGATCATTGCCGCGGCGGGCCCCAATCTTCGTCTGATCGCCAATTTCGGCAATGGCACCGATAATATTGATGTCGTGGCTGCGAGTAAGCGCGGCATTACCGTCACCAATACGCCGAACGTCCTTACCGAAGACACTGCCGACATGACCATGGCCTTGTTGCTCGCCGCGCCGCGCCGCCTGGTCGAAGGCGCATCGATTCTTCTCGATGACGGCAAGTGGGAGGGCTGGGGCCCGACCTGGATGCTCGGGCGCCGCATCTGGGGCAAGCGCCTCGGCATCGTCGGCATGGGCCGTATCGGTACCGCGGTCGCGCGCCGCGCCAAGGCTTTCGGCCTGTCCATCCACTATCACAACCGCAAGCCGGTCAACCCACCCACCGAAGAGGAACTTGAGGCCACATACTGGGAAAGCCTCGATCAGATGCTGGCCCGCATGGATATCATCTCGGTCAATTGCCCTTCAACACCGGCGACGTTCCACCTGCTTTCCGCGCGACGTCTCGCCTTGATGCAGCCGACGGCCTTCATCGTCAATACGGCGCGCGGCCAGATCATCGACGAGCATGCGCTGATCGAACAGCTCGAACACGGCAAACTTTCGGGCGCGGCGCTCGATGTGTTCGAGCATGAGCCTGCGGTGAATTCGAAGCTGCGCAAGCTTGCCAAGCACGGCAAGGTCGTAATCCTGCCGCATATGGGCTCGGCTACCCTCGAAGGGCGCATCGACATGGGCGAGAAGGTAATCATCAATATCCGCACATTCATCGATGGACATCGTCCGCCGGACCGGGTCTTGCCTGATCGGGTTTGAGGTCCGGACAGCGGATGGCATCGACTAGGACGTGATCGTGATCTCGCCCTCGGTGCTGATACGAACTTTCGCCGCCTTCAGTCTATCGAATTTCCCGGAGGCGAGCTTTACGGCGATCGGAGCCTTGTAACCCATTTCTTGCGCGACGATGAGGCCGAGCAGGAGAATTGCGTCCGGTTCATGCAGGACGATCGCTGCCGGGGCAAGATTGGCGGAAACGAGCTCGAGCAATACGGCGGCTGCCGATGAAGAACCGATGGTTCCGGGCAGGCAAAGAACCTTGCCGGCGATCGAGACGCCATGTTCTGGGTGACGTACATCGGCAATCAGCCCTGTCTTGGGATTGACGCCGCCCCAAAAGCTGATCGGCGCGGAAAGGACCAGCGCCTGACCCTCGGCAGCTTCGCCTGAAACCAGAATTTCCGCCTTCATGCCATGGCCCCGAAAAGTGGCCGGCCCGCGACGGCACTTTCCACACATTCGGCCATCGAGCCATAAAGGACGCCGTAACCGGTATTGCCGGGGGCGTAATGGGCGAACTTGCCCGAGTTGGTCATGAGTACGCCACCGGCTACGTCCGGAATTATGGGGGTGACGACGACGCAGGTATCGACCACGATGACGACGCCACTCTCTTCGAGCCGCTGGCGGCTGCCATTGGCCTCAAGCGCCGCGAGGGCGTGGCGGCCGGTGCATGCATAGAACGGGGTGCTGAGCCTGCGTCCGGCGATGAGCTGTTCGAGCCGATTGAACTCCGCGGCCGAAAGGTGCGGACTCCCGACCGCGATGGCGTCAAGCCTATCGGTTTTCGCGACTGTCGAGAGTCGGCTACGTGAATCCGCGACCATTTCGTCGGTGACATGGATCGTCATGTCCGGCGGCTGGGACTGGAGCGCGGTATCGAGATCTGGCGCTTCCGGCGTGACGCCCGCCACATGAAACAGGCCGACAGCCCCGGCCGAGGCAGCCGCTGCACCAAAAGCTTTCAGCGCGTCTTCGCCGGGATGGTTGTCGATGCCCACGACGACACCGACCGCGCCGCCGATTTCCCGACCATAGAGGCTGCCGAGAATCGGAAAAGCCACCTCGGATGCGAGAAATTTGGAATCGAGGGCGGATACGTCGAATACAACTGTGCCGCGACGGTTTTCCGATCGGTGAAACCCGTAATAGGGAGCATAACCCGATACCGCGCAGGCAATGTCGAGGAAGTCGCCATAGCGGTTGGTGCGCGCTCCGAGTACAGAATTGCAGAAGACGACCGCATTGGATTCGCCCCAAGCGACATCACTGCCGAAGGCCGGACGGTGACCGGCCTGATAGGGCGCGCAGGTCCAACTCGGCTCGCAGCCCAGCTTGCGATAGGCCTCCATCATGCGCCGCGCCATATCCCGCTCATGCGGCGGCAGACGGTTCTTCGAACAGCCGGTGAGGTCGATCGAACCGACATTCAGGGTTGCGCGCACGACAACATTTGCGCCGCCTTCGACCAGTTTCTCGGCGAAGAGCGTTCCGGAATCACCATGATAGAGTGCGCCATCGATATGGGCAGAGGCGATGGGAATAAGGGAAGGTGCTCCCATAAGCCGGGCGGTTGCCGCAACGATCCGCATGGCCATGGCCGCGCCTTCACCGCGCCTGCTTCCTGCAACCGCCTCTTGTTCGGCAGTCAGTTCAAGCGGCATTATCCGAACGCTTGCGCGCCTTATATCGGATGGTCTCGAAGCGAGAGGTCAGCGCATCGTAGAGCAGGAGCCGCCCGATCAGCGGTTCACCAATGCCGGTGATGAGCTTGACCACCTCGGCCGCCTGCAGGGTCCCGATCACGCCCGGGAGGACGCCAAGCACGCCGGCCTCCGCGCAAGCGGGCAGGAGACCGGGCGGCGGCGGATTGGGAAAGAGGTCGCGGTAGGAGGGATTGGGGTCGCCCGCCGCGTTCGCGGCATAGGGGAGCAAGGTCGTGACTGAGCCGTCGAAGCGCCCGAGCGCCGCAGAAACCAGAGGACGCTTTTCTTCGCGGCAGACGTCTGCCAGAAGGTAGCGCGTATCGAAATTGTCCGACCCATCGACGGTGATATCGTAGCGGCGAACCAATTCGGCGGCATTTTCTTTTGCTATGCGCGTCTCATGGGTCTCGACAGTAACATGCGGATTGATCGTGGCGATGGCGCGGGCCGCACTTTCCACCTTTGTCGATCCGACGAGATCGGAGCTATGGATAATCTGGCGCTGCAGGTTGGAGAGCGAGACGCGGTCGTCATCGACGATGCCGAGGGTACCGACACCCGAGGCCGCCAGATATTGCAGCACCGGCGCGCCAAGCCCGCCCGCGCCAACAACGAGGACGCGGGCGCGCTTGAGTTTCTGCTGGCCGGGACCGCCGATCTCGCCAAGGACGATATGGCGGGCGTAGCGTTCGATTTCGGCGGGGGTGAGGGTGGTGCTTTGCTGGTCGGTCATTGTCTTGCGCTGGCGATCCAATTTGCCGCGTCACCTCCGTATTCTATCGGGAGCGACACACGAGGTCCACACTAGAGCAAGTATTCTCCAAAATGCAGTGCCCATTTGAACTCAGGCAAGAAATTTCAGCCCGCCGATACCGGCGACGATCAGCCCGATGCAGACGAGGCGAATGACCGTCGCGGGCTCGGCAAAGAGGTACATGCCGAGAAGCGCAGTCCCGACCGTACCGATGCCCGTCCATACTGCATAGGCGCTGCCGACCGGCAGTTCGCGCAAGGCAAGGCCAAGCAAGACGACGCTGATGACCATGCTGCCGGCCGTAAGGATAGTGGGTGTTATCCGGGTGAAGCCATCGGTATATTTGAGCCCGATGGCCCAGCCGATTTCAAACAGCCCTGCAGCGACGAGTATTATCCAGGCCATGACGACCTCCTTCAAACGTTCATCGGGCCGTCCCGGATTTGTCTGGAATCGCCGCAGAATTGACGGCGTGGAGGTCGTCCTCACGAGTGTTTATTTAAGAAACGCCGGTACGAATGGCAAGGCTGTCCCTTGATGACTAATTTTGGTGTTTAAGTTCAAGGCCGATGACTGATTGCCCACGTCGGGTTACTACGGTACCTGACGAGATCTTGTTAGGTGAAATGAATATGGATGAGGATAGTCGGGGGATCTCGAACCGCTTTACGCGGCGGTGGCTTCTTACATTCGCGCTGCTTGTTCCGTTAGGTGGAGTTGCAATGGCCGATACCAAATCTCAACTGATCGAGGCTGCGAACGGCGGCGATACGACGATCATTCGTTCGTTGCTCGATCAAGGCATAAGCCCCAATGCTCGTAATGATAGCGGCGAAACGGCGCTTCTCGTGGCGACCCACGCCAATCGGATTGAGGCAGCGCGCCTGCTGATCGAAGCTGGTGCCGACGTCAATGCCAAGGACAGGATCGAGGACAGCCCCTATCTTTACGCCGGTGCCCGCGGCCATCTCGAAATCCTTCGCATGACGCTGGCTCACGGTGCGGATCTGAAGAGGACCAATCGTTATGGCGGCACCGCATTGATCCCTGCTTCCGAGCGCGGGCACGTCGAAACCGTTCGCACCCTGATCGAGGCGGGTGTCGACGTCGATCATGTGAACAAGCTCGGCTGGACCGCTCTGCTAGAGGCGGTTATTCTCGGCGATGGCGGACCCCGCCACGTTGCGATCGTCAAGCTGCTGGTCGATGCCGGCGCCAATAAGACCCTTGCCGATAGGGACGGCATCACGGCGCTTCAACATGCACGCGCACGTGGCTTTGGCGAGATAGCAGCGATCCTCGAAGGCAAGCAGTAGTCGCCCGCTTAGCCAGCACCGTCAATCCTTGGGCAGATTTAACCGGGCGGCGTCCAAAAACCGTCCCTTCTCAATCAATTGGTAACCAAGATTCTTCATTGTTCCATCCAAGGGTAGTCGCAGGGTTGAGGGCGCGGTTTCGTTTCCCGCAGCCTCAGTTTTGCCACGGTGAACGTGGCTTTGCGAAGACTGTCGCGTGGGTCGAGCAGTGTGGGTACGAGTATCATGGCGTTTGTAGTCGAGACGGGTGTGAAGCCCGCTCAAAAAAATGGCCGTCGTCGGGGTCCGCGCCTGACGTCAACCGCCCTCCTTGCCAGCTTTGGCGTCATGACCGCGTTCGGCGCGATCATCCTTGCCACCACCCTGCATCACGCCGTCATATCCCGAGCCGAGGGGACTAGCATCGCCGCCAATGATCGCTTGGGTGAACGAGCTTACGGCCTGAACAGGATCTCGCTTGCAACCAACCTTGCATCTGTTTCCCGGCAACCGAAATATCCGCGCGTCCCGGAACTCACCAACACGAGCTGGCAGGTTAGCGACATGGACGAAGGTTCAGTGATCTCAGCGACAGGCGAGATCATCGTCATAACGCCGCCAAAGCCAAAGATCGTCGTGGCGGCAAAGTCGCCGCTTGAAGAAGATGCGTTCGGCGCCCGCGCATCGGGACTCGATACGATGCGCGTCGCCTCCGTACGCTCCTACAGCACGTTTGACGAGCCGCCGTCACCGCAAGTCGCATTGGCGGGCGCACCCGCTGCCGCGGGCTATCCGACAGACGGCCCGTTCAGCCTGGTATTGGCCGAGGCCGATCCCTCACTGGATGATGCAGAGGATTCGACTGCCATACCGCTCCCAGGTATCCGGCCCAATCGTCCGGCGGGACTTGCTAAACGTGCAGCGCCGCAACTCCTTGCCTATGCCCCGCAGGACAATAATCTTCGCGACATTGCACCGTCCTATGAGCCCCCGGCAACGCGTCTCTTTGCCCGCAACCGCACCGCGATCTACGATATTTCGGCGAAGACCGTTTACATGCCCAATGGCGATCGGCTCGAGGCGCACTCCGGCCTGGGTTCCTTGCGCGACAATCCGCGTTATGTGCACAAGAAAATGCGCGGCGCCACACCGCCGCATACCTACCGGCTGACGATGCGCGAGGCGCTCTTCCACGGCGTCGAAGCGATCCGGCTTAATCCCGTCGATTCGAGCAAGCTGTTCGGCCGTGACGGCTTGCTTGCCCATACCTACATGCTTGGGCCTCGCGGCGATTCGAACGGCTGTGTGTCCTTCAAGGATTACCGCCGGTTCCTCGCGGCCTTCAAGCGGGGCGAGGTTACACAGCTAGTCGTGGTCGCTCGCATGCCGTCCTCGACGACGAGCGTTGCCTCCCGATAGAGTTTTTCGCGAAGGTTATCCTGAACCATTGGTCCGTCTCACGCGTTCCCTTCCCACATACGGAAAAGGAGAGCGACATGAGCGATAAAGACCTTGCCTTTCTTGCCGAGAAAATGCGCGATATCGACATTGCTATGTTGATGACCCATGCCGAGGACGGCACCATTGCCGGACGTCCGATGAGCAACAACAGGGATGTCGAGTACGATGGCGATTCCTACTATTTCACAACGGAAGATGCGCGCATGGTCAAGGATATCGAGCGCGACGCCAAGGTGGCCCTGACGTTCCAGGGCGACAGGATGTTTTCGATCTCACTCGAGGGCGATGCCGAGCTCATACGCGACAGGTCCGAACTCGCCGCGCACTGGACGCCTGATCTCGACGAATGGTTCAAGGATACGGATGGCGTCGTGATGATCAAGGTCCGCGCGACGCGAGCCCACTACTGGAATGGCGAAGAAGAAGGTGGGGTCCGCCTTTAGCGCACCTCTCCTAGTGCCGCCGGCATATTGGCCAACCCAAAACGCAATGGCTAATTTGCCGCCGGCCGTGGCCAGCTAGAAAATCGAGTTCACCGATTGTCCGAGCGCCATTGCCCCGGCGTAGCGCGCTTGCGGGCCTTGTTGCAGCGGGTGGAAGCGAGCGCCCTGAATATCCCGAAAACGCTGTTCGAGACCATTTGAGCGATAGAAGCCGGCGCCTCCTGCAAGTTCAAGCGCGAGCTCTACCGTCTTGATCGCATGCTCGGCCACCAGCGATCGGCCGATCATGACCTCGTTTACGCTTTCCGCAGAAGGGGAATTGCGCTCGACGATCTTCACCATCCACTGATGCGCAAGCTGGGCGGCACGTAGGGATGTGTCCATGCGCCCGGCCAGGTTCATTGAGCTCTCGTTCGGCTGTTTCTTCTTGGCAAGATGGATGGCGATGTCGCGAGCGCTTTCGGCGACACCGAGATACACCGCGTAGATGAGTGGGAACGCCGTCGTAGCGATGATCTGGAATACCGGATGCCATTCGCCCGCCTTGCGCGAGAACGCGACTCCGGCGTCAGGCACGAAAAGGTCTTCGATCGCGACGTCGTTGGAACCTGTGCCGCGCATGCCGAGCGCTTTCCAGGTATCAATAATTCTGACTTCTGCGGCCTTCATGGGGGCGCCAAAGTGGATCACGTGGGCCGAACCGTCCTCACCGCGATGAATCGCGCCGGTCATGAGGATATCACCGGCACTGGCGCCGGAGGTAAACACCTTGCGCGCGTTGATACGGTAGCCCCCCTCGACCTTGGTGGCGTCACCGGAGCCACCGATCCAGTCGGAGCCCCCGCTCGACAGCAGGATCAGCTCTTCAGCAGCGATACGCTTCAGAAGCGGCTCGACAGCGGCTGCTTTCTGGTAGCGCCAGCGCCACGCCGGTATCGCGACCTGGTGGGTATGCATGGAGAAAGCAAGCGCCGTCGACGAGCAGCCATGGGCGAGCACCCGCAACATTTCTGCAAGCTCGGCGACTTCGGCCCCGCCGCCGCCGAGCTCACGCGGAACACCGATATGGACCAGCCCCGCATCCTTGAGAAGTTTGTAGTTCTCAGCAACAAAAGTGTCATTCTCGTCGAATTCCGCCGCTCGGGCCGCGAGGGCGGGTTTCAAAGAGTGCGCGATATCGACGGCACCCCCGGACGAAGCTTCGTCCGCAATGGATGATGTATGTGCCATGCTATTCATAGGTCCCTCCTTGGGGCTTCTGCAGCCCATGCATGAGGTTCCTCTCATCGGCGCCCTTCGTCCAGTTCAGGAATTGTACTAGGCTATTTGGGCTCGTTTTTTCCCGCTTTCGTTCGCGTGCCTGCAGACGCCTTTTTCTTTTCCTTCTTGGCCCGATTGAATTCAACGGCGGCGCGTATGAGGTTTTTCAGAGCGCCCTTGTCGACCTTGTCACCCTCGAAAACATCGATCGCTCGCCACACCTTGCCGCCGAAACCGTTGTTGAAGAGCTTGTCAGGATCTGGAAGGCTTGCGCCGTGGGAAAAGGTTAGTTTCACCTTCTCCTTATGGGCGTTGCCGACCGCGATGATCCCGTCGCGTGACCAGACCGGGCTTCCCATCCACTTCCATTCCTCGACGATCTCCTTGTCGGCCTCGAGGAAGGTATTGCGGAGGCTTTGGAGCGTCTCACCCCGCCAGTCGTCCAGCTTTTCAATCAGTTGATCAATATGTTCCGATGGATTCATGGGTTCTTATTCCTCCAGTTCAGGACCCGATTCGCGACGACAGGCTATATTGTTTAATGAATTAGGGCACCCAGCCGGGAAGGGCAGCAGCCTGGCGGATCCACGCCGCCAACTGGTCCTGGTCGACGTCGTCGTTCTCGTGGATATGGAAGTACCGGGTGTTCTTGTCCTTGGACGCGACGGGGGGCAAGGGCTGCAGCGACGCGCCGTAAAAGAATGCCACCTTTATGTATTTGGCAAAGCAGTGGACGCCGAGAAAAAATCCCTGGCCCTCGATGCCATAGAGCGGCGAATTCCATTTCACTGCCTTTCGCACGTCGGGGATGGTCCGCACGATCAGCGCGTCAAGGCGGCGACCGGCATCGCTTTTCCAGCCGGGCATGGCCGCGATATAAGCTTGCACGGGGACGTCGCCGTCGCCTTTCGCGATCTTAGGGTTGCCACCGGAAAGCAGCGTGACCTCCGTACCAGCATCGGCGGGCTTACGGGCAGACGACTTGGCGGCGGCTTTCTTTGCTACGTTCGCCGACCTCTTGGTCGTGCCCAGAGCAACAGTGGAAGGAGCTTTCTTAGATCTATCCGTCATTGGTCCGGTCAACCTTTCTACCAGCCAGCTTTACAAGACCTCGACACTTTTATCCGCAGATGCCCAGTCCTAGCAATTCGTAACAAGAAATGTCGTCACGGTAGGATTCAACCGGGATTTGGGTTATCCTCGCCTCAACAAAAAGGTCTGGAAGGCCGGTGGGAACAATGGAACAGCGTGGAGGATACGGGCAGTTCTGCCCGGTTGCGATGGCGTCGGAGATATTGTGCTCGCGCTGGACGACGCTTGTGATCCGCGAAATGCTTATGGGTACGACACGTTTCAACGATCTGCGTCGGGGCGTGCCGCGCATGTCGCCAGCGCTTCTATCCAAGCGCTTGAAGGAGCTCGAGCGGGCAGGGGTGGTGCAGGTCGTCGCCAACGCCAACGGCACGACCGAATATCATCTGTCGCCGGCGGGAGAGGACTTGCGTCCAATCGTCTTGGGCATCGGCACGTGGGGTCAGCGCTGGGTGGAATCGCAGTTGTCGTTGCGCAACCTCGATCCCGCGCTGTTGATGTGGGATATGCGCCGCAATCTCAATCCCAGGCCGCTGCCGAAACGTCGGTGCACGATACAATTTCTGTACCCCGAGTTACCGGAAGCCAAACAGAACTACTGGATGGTCGTCGATGGTGCCTCTGTCGATCTTTGCGGCTTCGACCCGGGGTTCGATGTGGACCTGCTGGTTACGAGTTCGCTGAAGAGCATGACAGCGATCTGGATGGGGCTTTCCGCCGTGCGGCGCGAGGTCGAAGCGGGGCGGATCGAATTCGACGGCGATCCAAACATCGCGAACGCCATGCAGCAATGGCTGGGTCTCAGCACCTTTGCCGGAGAAGTGCGCAAGGTCTCATAGGGATCGGCCATGGCAAAATTGCCTTCATTCAAGGATCTGGAGCGCGCGGGCTGGATCGAAAAGGCGGTATCCTATGGCTCGGGTTTCGGCGCGGTCACCGTCGGTGCGATCGATCCCCTGATCGATGCGGTACAGGCGTCCACTGGAACGCGTCTCCTCGATGTCGCCTGCGGACCCGGACATGGAGCGGGTCGGGCGAACGCGCGAGGCAGCACTGCAGTCGGCGTCGATTTCGCACCCGCGATGGTCGAGATAGCGCGCCGGAATTATCCAGACATAGAGTTCGATGAAGGTGATGCGGAGGCTCTCGCTTTCGCAGACGAAAGCTTCGATGCCGTGATCTGCGCTTTCGGCCTCCTGCACATGGCCGAACCGGAGAAGGCGATTGCCGAGGCCTTCCGGGTCCTTGCACCGGGTGGACGCTATGCATTCACCGTCTGGGCGCCACCGGAGCGGCACCAGTTCTATGAGATCGTCTTTGGAGCGATAAACACGCATGGCAGGATGGACGTGGCGTTGCCGCCAGCACCGCCCTTCTTCCGTTTCAGCGACGCCGCAGAGAGCACGCGTGTCCTGGAAGGATCTGGCTTCACTCGTGTCGAGGTTAATGAGATCCCGTTGGTCTGGCGATACAATTCACCCGAGGCGATCGTTGACATGATCTACAAGAGCGCGGTGCGCCTCGTGATGTTGCTGGAGCATCAGACCCCCGAGGCGCGCCAACGCATCCACGCCGCGGTCGTCGAGGGGGCGAGCAAATGGCAACGGGGCAGCTCATATCAAATTGCCGTCCCGGCCGTCCTGGTTTCAGCGCAGAAGCCGCAGCCGTGATCGCTCCGCGGCTCCAACGCAGCTCGTAGTTGTAAGATCTATTAGCCGAGCGACTTGATGATCTCGCGATAGGCCGCCTCGGGAAATGCCTTGAGCGTTCGCGTGCGCACGAAGCCCCTTTGTCCAAGGCCAAGGGTAAATCGCGCCATCACCGCGTCGTCGGGTGCCGTCATAACGGCCACCATGTCATATTCACCCATGGTGAGATAAAAATGGTCGAACGAACCGCCCATTTCCTTGAGCATTTTCTTGGCCCCGTCGAGCCGGTTTGGCGAGTCTACGGCGTTCTTGAGGCCAAGCTCCGTCCAGTTCAACAGAACAACATAAGTGGTCATCGCAAACCTCCCCCGCGGCACGGCGGTGTGCCGGTGGCCGCGAATTGCTCCCTCCGCATCCCCGCCAAAAAGTATAGTCCTGTTGGCTTGGGCGAACAATGCGAACGGCTCAACCCTCGACGAAAACACGCAGGCGCGACAGGGCATCCTCCCACTGGTGGGATACACGATCGAGATAAGCTCGTACTTCCTCGATCGGCTCGGGCCGGAAGGCATACTGGCTTTCGCGTCCAACCTTGCTGCGCATAACGAGGCCCGCGGTTTCAAGAACATGCAGGTGCTTGGTAATTGCCTGACGGGTTAGCTTGGAACCGCCTGAAAGCCCGGCGATCGAACTGGTCCGGCCATCGCTCAATTGCATCAGCAAGGCAAGGCGCGTCGGATCGCCGAGCGCAGCAAACACGAGCGCCTGCTGTACGGGCAAATGACCCGGCCGCTCCATATTATCGCTCGACATAGGCTTTGATGTTCTTGACCTGCTCCTCCCAACCGCCTTCGTTCATGCGGATTGCTTCAGGCATGCGGTGTTTAGGCACTGCATCGAAACCGGACTCTGTCACGGTTACGCGCGTTCCGCTCGGGATCGGCTCGAGCCGGAACTCGACGCGTGTCGGCGTTTCCCCGGAATAGTCGATTTCAGGGTCGATGGCGTAGGGATGCCAGGTCATGACGAAACGGTGTGGCGGGTCGATGGTCTTGATCATCGCCTGCCATTTGATGTGTTCGTAGCCTGGATAGGTGATGTGGCCAGTGGATTTCTCGCCCGCAACAAATGGCCCGTCGAGTTTGACCCGGAACCATTCGCCAAACTCCTTATGGTCGGTCAAGGCCTGCCACACCGTTCGATGGGAGCATTGATCTCAATGCTTTTCTCAATGCGATCGGTTATCATAATGCAACCTCCTGGTTGCGCTTAATATGTCTCACGCGGACATAATACGCAACCAAAAAGTTGCATTAATGCTATAGCGGCGGTGTCAATAATCCATGCCGGGCCCCGCCGCCATTGCTGGCGCTGCGGTTTTCTTTGGAATTTCGGCGACCATTGCCTCAGTCGTAACGAGAAGTCCCGCAATGGATGCAGCGCCCTGAAGGGCGCTGCGCACCACTTTTGCCGGATCGATCACGCCCATCTCGTAGAGATTGCCATACTGACCGGATTGGGCATTCCAGCCGAACGAGAAGTCATTGTTTTCGCGCAGCTTCGCGACGATCAAGGATCCCTCGGCCCCGGCATTTTCGGCAATCTGGCGTACCGGCGCTTCGATGGCGCGGCGCACGATTTCGATGCCGACGCGCTGGTCTGCATTTTTCGCCTGCAAGCCGTCAAGCGCCTTGACGGAGCGCAAGAGGGCAACGCCCCCTCCGGGTAGTATTCCCTCTTCGACGGCCGCCCGCGTCGCGTGAAGGGCATCGTCGACGCGGTCCTTCCTTTCGCGAACCTCGACCTCGGTCGAACCGCCCACCCTGATCACGGCAACGCCGCCAGCAAGTTTCGCGAGGCGCTCCTGCAGTTTTTCCCGGTCATAGTCCGAGGTCGTGTCCTCGATTTGCGCTTTGATCTGGGCGATGCGAGCGTCGATTTCCGCCTTCGAGCCGCCCCCATCGACGAGGATTGTCGTTTCCTTGTCGACGATTGCCTTCTTGGCACGGCCGAGCATGTTGAGGGTGACGCTTTCAAGCTTGATGCCGAGGTCTTCGCTGATCGCCGTGCCTCCCGTCAAAATTGCGATATCCTCGAGCATGGCCTTGCGCCGGTCGCCGAATCCCGGCGCCTTGACCGCCGCCACTTTGAGCCCACCGCGCAATTTGTTGACGACAAGCGTTGCCAGCGCCTCGCCCTCCACATCCTCGGCAATGATCAACAAGGGACTTCCCGACTGCACGACAGCTTCGAGGATTGGCAGCATTGCCTGGAGGTTAGAGAGTTTCTTTTCGTGGATGAGGATATACGGGTCCTCGAATTCGACGCGCATCTTGTCCTGGTCGGTGATGAAATAGGGGGAAAGGTAGCCGCGGTCGAACTGCATGCCCTCGACGATCTCAAGTTCAGTCTCCGCGGTTTTTGCCTCTTCGACCGTGATCACACCCTCGTGCCCGACCTTTCCCATCGCATCAGCGAGGTACTGACCGATTTCAGTATCACCATTGGCGGAAATCGTTGCCACCTGGGCAATCTCGGAATTGTTGGAAATCTTGCGGGCATTGCGCTTCAGCTCCGCAACCACGGCCTCCACCGCAAGGTCGATGCCGCGCTTCAGATCCATGGGATTCATGCCTGCCGCTTCGGACCTTGCGCCTTCCCTAACGATAGCCTGGGCGAGAACCGTCGCCGTCGTCGTGCCGTCACCGGCAACGTCGCTGGTCTTCGAGGCAACTTCGCGCAGCATCTGTGCGCCCATGTTCTCGAACTTGTCTTCCAGTTCGATCTCCTTGGCGACCGTGACGCCATCCTTGGTAATGCGTGGCGCGCCGAAGGATTTGTCGATCACGACATTGCGCCCCTTTGGCCCCAGTGTGACTTTGACGGCGTTGGCAAGTATATCGACGCCGCGGAGCATGCGGTCACGCGCTTCCGTGCTGAATTTCACTTCTTTTGCAGCCATGGTCCTTATTTCCTCCCTTTCACCAAGATTTGTAATTTCCCTTGAAAACACAGCGGAATCGGACGAGATTCAGGGTGACGCATGAGTTGATCCACAAGGGAAATATTCATGACAAGCAAAGCATTCGAACTTCAGCTAAAAGGCTACGGGCTGACAACAGCCGAGATACATTATCGTCTTCCCGACCATCCAAGCTTTCTGCAGCTGTACATATGGCAGGAGTACGATCTTGCTCCGACTTTCCCTGAATTGAAAGGATTTCTTGATTTTTGGTGCAAGGACATCGAGGGGCCGCTGCATTCGGTCCGGATCGTCCATCAGCATCTTATTTCACCGCGCGAATGGCGCGCCGTGGACGGCATCATATCGCTGCATTGACTGGAGCGGCGGTCTCGAATCTCAGCGCCGGTGCACCCGTATCGGGCTCGTCTTTCCCCGTTTGACCAATCCTTTCGCCTCCAGATCGAGTTGAACTGTCGTGGCCCACCAGCCCGCCTTGGCTCCGTTCGGAAACAGGTCGTCTGGAAGGCGGCCGACCAGCTGTTCACTGATTTCCGCCAGCGTCATGCCCGGTGGGTTCCCCGGAACGACCTTAAGATAGGCATTGCGCATCGCGTCATACATCGCCCGGTCAACCCATTTGCGGCTGCCGGGATGATTGACGTTCTCGACCTCGATTTTGATCGTCCTGTTCATGGGCGCTTCCTTGCGGCTGTTTACCTAGGGACGAATAAGACCGGGTTTCTCCTACACCCACGGTCCAAAATCATCGCAAAAGCCATCGACAACCTCGTGATGGAAAACCATCACAATCCAAATGGACCTGACGGCGCCAGGACCGGTATTTTCATGTCACCGACGAAAAATACTCGTTGGAAGGACTTCTGCGGAGGAGAAAAAATGACGAGGAGCTATGCGCTTGTTGGCGACGCTGCGCGCGCTGCGGAGTTGACCGACGACGGCTTTGAAAAGCGCGTCGAGTCTGAATGGTTTTCCGCAACGGTCGACCGCAAGGTCTTCAAGCAATTGATGAAGCGCTCCGACGCGATTTCGTTGCGCCATTTCGGCCTCTGGCTTGCCTTGCTTGCCGCATCGGGTACCGGCGCCTTCATGTCCTGGGGTACACTATGGTGCATTCCCTTCTTTGCTGTCTATGGAGTGCTCTACGCTGCGAGCGATCATCGTGCGCATGAACTCTCGCACGGTACGCCGTTCAAGACCCGCTGGATCAACGAGGCCCTCTACCACGTCAATGGCTTCATGACGCTGCATGAGGGCTACTATTGGCGCTGGAGCCATTCCCGCCATCACACCGACACCATCATTGTCGGCCGGGATCCGGAGATCGCTGTGCCGCGCCCGCCCGACATCCCGGGTATCCTTCTTGATTTCTTCTTTCTCAAGTCGGGCCCGATTCAGATTGCGTCTATCCTCCGCCACGCCTCTGGTAGCCTCAACGAGGAAGGACGCCACTTCATTCCCGAAAGCGAAAAGCCGAAGGTGTTCTGGTCGTCGCGCATCTATGTTGGGATCTTCCTCGCCACCGGAACGGCCTGCTGGTATTTTGCGTCGATCCTACCGGCAATGTTCATCGTTCTGCCGCGCTTTTATGGCGGCCCACTGGCCCAGCTCTTCAATATCACGCAGCACGCGGGGCTGGACGAGGACGTATACGATCACCGTCTCAACACGCGAACGTTCGACACCAACCCGGTGTTCCGATTTCTCTACATCAACATGAATTACCATATCGAGCACCACATGTTTCCGATGGTGCCATTTTACGCGCTGCCGCAGCTGCATGCGATGATCAAGGATCAATGCCCGCCGGTTTATCCATCGATCTGGGCCGTCTACCGCGAAATCATTCCGGCCCTCATCCGGCAGGTGAAGGACCCCAGCTATTTCGTCCAGCGCGCGCTGCCTGGAAGCGCACAACCTGGCCCCGATCTGCGCTTTGCCGCCCCGGCCGAATGAACAGAATGTGAGGAGAACAGACGATGAATGCGATCTCGAAGACCTGGATCGAAGCGTGTGACGCCGACGAGATTGAAGAAGAGGACGTTATCCGTTTCGACCACGACGGACGGACCTTCGCAGTCTTTCGCTCACCGGAGGACGAGTATTACGCCACCGACGGCCTCTGCACCCATGAGAAGGTCCATCTGGCGGATGGGCTGGTCATGGACCATGTGATCGAGTGTCCAAAACACAATGGGCGCTTCGATTATCGTACGGGCACCGCCAAGGGCGCTCCCGTCTGCGTGAACTTGCGCACATATCCGGTCAAGGTTGAAGATGGCAAGGTTCTGATATCACTTGGTTAGGAACGCGAGCTGCCATCAGTCGCCTTCACCGATATTCTCCGGTCCGTGGAGGGTGAAGTCGATGGTGGAGTTGTACGGCGCCTGCAATTCGGGGTGCTCGGCATAGCCGAAATGATGCAGAAGTATATCGACCGCAAGGCGCGCCTGCCGCTCCGGGTTCTGGTCGATGGCCAACGTCATTGTCCCTTCGCGCAGCATCTTGCACGATTGCGGCGTCAACTCGTGCCCGATGAAGATTGGTTGGTGTTGCAGCGAACTCTTGCGCAGCGCCAGTTCCACGGCGTCGTTAGGAGCGCCGGCATTGTAAATGCCGGCCACATTGGGATGGCGCTTCAGCGCATCGACAAGCAGTCGCTCGGAAATTTCGGAATCGTCGCGACCCTCCAGCCGTTCAGCCAATGCAAGCCCGGCGCCATGCGCATTCATTGCATCGGTAAGGCCCCGGATGCGGTCGGCGTGCCCCCTTATCCCAAGATCGTAGCAGAGGCCGATAACCGGTCCGGGTTCCCGTGCGAACTTCGACATGAAATAGCCGGCGGTCCGCCCTGCTGCGTAATGGTCAATACCGGCATAGGCGAACCGCGATGATGTCGGCAGATCCGAAATAACGGTGATGACGGGAATGCCGGCGGCCATTGCCTCGCCAACGGCCTCGATGATCGCGGGATCCTCCTGTGCATAGATAATGACGGAATTGCACGTCGTGGCGCGGATGCGTTCGGCAATATGTTCGGCCTGGTCGTCCTTGAGCAGGCTGCGCTGTATGGTGACTGATCGGTCGAGACTTGGCGCCAGCTGCATGAACGCCTGGTTCATGCGCCTGATGAGCGGCAGGTAGGGCCGCGCGAGGATCACCTCCAGGCGAAGACCCTTATGATAGGTTGCGGGAAGGATGCGTTGGAGACCAAGCTGCCGCGCGGCGCGAATGATCTTCAACGCCGTTTCCGGCTTGACGTTGCCGCGTTCGTTCAGCAGGCGATCGACCGTGGCAATACCGACGCCGGCAAGTTCGGCGACCTCGCTCAGTATGACCTTTTTGCGCGCCATCCCCCGCCTCTGCCGTCGATTATGCTGAAGGCCGCTTCGGAATATCGAGGCCGCGCTGCACGGCTGGGCGCGCTAGTCCCCGTTCGAGCCAGGCGGGTACATGTTTCAGACTGTCGAACTCGACGATTTCCCGTGCCCCGTAAAACCCGACGAGGTTGCGCACCCAGCCGAGCATGGAAATGTCGGCAATGGTGTATTCGTCGCCCATGATCCAGTCGCGTCCTGCGAGCCGCGTCTCGATGACGCCGAGGAGACGCTTCGATTCGTCCCGGTACCGCTCGAGTGGACGCTTGTCCTCGATTTCCCGGCCGGCGAACTTATAGAAGAACCCTACCTGCCCGAATATTGGCCCGATCGCCCCCATCTGGAAAAACACCCACTGAATGGTTTCATAGCGAAGAGCAGGGTCGGCAGGAATGAGTTTTCCGGTCTTGTCAGCAAGGTAGAGCAAGATGGCACCGGATTCGAACAGACCGAGCGGCTTGCCCCCTGGCCCATTGGGGTCGATGATCGCGGGTATCTTGCCGTTGGGATTGAGCGAGAGGAATTCCGGCGTCCAGCTCTCGTTCTGGCCGATATTGACTGCATGCGGCTCGTACGGCAGGCCAATTTCTTCAAGCGCGATCGATACCTTGACGCCGTTTGGGGTAGGAAAAGAATAGAGCTGGAGCCGGTCGGGATAGTTCGCCGGCCAGCGGGTGGCAATGGGAAACGTAGAGAGGTCGGACATTCACGGCTCCTTGGGGGGATTTGATTCTGAGCGGGAAGGCTAGCATGCTGCCAAACGCGCATCCACGCCACCGGTTCCGGTGATTGTTCGGCTATTCCGAAAACAAGTTCCGTTATCCGCCATCTACATCGAACCCGCGCCAATCGCCAATTTCAGAAGCAACGACGGGTCACATAATATCAGGAGAAGACTATGAGCAGATTATCAGGAAAAGTGGCGATTGTTACGGGCGCAAGCGCCGGCATCGGCTGGGCGACCGCCAAGCTCTTCGCTAAAGAGGGCGCAAAGCTCGTGGTGGGCGCCCGTCGGAAGGAAGAACTTGCTGACCTCGTTCGAGAGATTGAAGCAGATGGCGGCGACGCCGTTGCGCTGGCTGGGGACGTCCGCTCGGAAGACTATGCCAAGGGCCTCGTGCAGCTTGCCGCTGAACAGTATGGCAGGCTCGACATTGCCTTCAACAATGCCGGAATACTAGGCGAGGCGGGCCCAACGACCGGTGTTTCGGAAGCTGGCTGGAACGATGCCATTGCCATCAACCTGACGGGCTCGTTCCTTGCCGCCAAACATCAGGTTTCAGAAATGCTGAAGCATGGAGGCGGGTCGATCATCTTCACCTCCACCTTTGTCGGCTACAGTTTTGCATTTCCGGGCGTCGCTGCCTATGCGGCGAGCAAATCCGGCATCATCGGCCTGACGCAGGCGCTGGCGGCGGAGTACGGGCAGCAAAATATACGCGTCAATGCGATTCTGCCGGGTGCAGTTGATACAGCCATGTATCGTGAAATGAACAATACCGCCGAGTCGCAGGCGTTCATTACCAATCTGCACGCGCTGAAGCGTGTGGCAACACCAGAGGAACTGGCCCGGTCTGTGCTCTACCTTGCTTCGGATGACGCCTCTTTCGTTACCGGTACCGCCTCGCTGGTGGATGGTGGCGCCTCCATCACGCGGACATAAACCTCGGGGCATCGCAGCAAAACAGAAAAGGGGCCCGTGGCCCCCTTTTTACTTGCAGCGTCGAAGCATCAAGGCGGTGTGACGATCATCCAGGTGAAGACATAGGCCTGCAGCATGACCAGAATGCCGACGAGGCAGGCAAGCACGATCGAGTGCTTGAAGACGAAACGCAGGATCGTGCCCTCATGTCCGTACCAGTTGGTCGCGGTAGAAGCGACAACGATGGACTGGGCGTCAATCATCTTGCCCATGACGCCGCCCGACGAATTGGCCGCGCCCATCAGGATCGGCGACAGGCCGAGTTGCTCGGACGTTATCTTCTGAAGATTACCGAAGAGCACGTTGGATGCCGTGTCCGAGCCCGTCAACGCCACGCCAAGCCAACCGAGCAGGGTTCCGAAGAACGGGTAGAGCACGCCAGTTGCGGCAAAGGCGAGGCCGAGCGTTGCGTCGATTCCCGAAAGGCGGGTGAGGGTCCCTATGGCAAGCATGGCCGAGATTGTGATGAGCGAATAGGCGCAAAGCTTGATCGTGCGTCCATAGGCCTTGATCAATTCAAGTGGCGTATAGCCCATGATGAAGCCGGAGATGATCGCGGCAATCAGCATTCCCGAGCCCGTGAAGGAAAGCCAGGTGAAGGCAAAAACGGCCTTTTCCGGCGTCGGAGTTGCGGCGATCGGCGCGACTTTCATGATCTGATTGTTGAGGCCGGGTACCTCGTAGCTCAGAGTCGCCCACGGATTGACCATGCCCTTGAACCAGTCGGTTCCCCAAAGCAAAAGCACCGCACAGACGATAATCCATGGCGTGAGCGAAGCCCAAACCTCCTCGCGGGTTGGCTCGCGTTTGTTGGTCTTTACGGCGGGTACCTGGCTGGCCGAGTCATCGCGAATGCGCAGCTTGGCGGAAGTCCAGATGACCTGTGGTTGCCATATACGCAGAAAACCGATGAGGCATGCCATGGAGATCAGCGAAGCGCCGATGTCGACGATCCAGGGATTGACGAAGTTGGAAATCAGGAACTGCGGTATGGCGAAGGAGACGCCGGTGACGAGAATGGCGGGCCAAACTTCCTTCATGCCCCTCCAGCCGGCAAAGGCCCAAACGACCCAGAACGGAACAATGAGCGAGAAGAACGGCAATTGCCGTCCCACCATGGCGCCGAGCAAGAAGGGATCGATGCCGGTGACGCTCGAAAGACCTGCGATCGGAGTACCGAGTGCGCCAAAGGCGACGGGGGCGGTGTTGGCGATCAGCGAAAGGCCGGACGCTGCAAGTGGCGAAAAGCCAAGGCCGATCAGAATGGCGGCCGTCACCGCCACCGGCGTGCCGAAACCCGATGCACCCTCGAAGAAGGCGCCGAACGAAAATGCGATGAGAAGAATTTGCAGGCGTCTGTCTCGGGTAACGCCGCCAATCGTATTCTGCAGCGTTTCGAAGACACCCTTCTCGACGGTCAGCCTGTAGAGAAAGATGACATTGAGGACGATCCAGCCGATCGGGAAGAAACCGGTGACGACGCCAAGCAACGATGCGCGGACCGACATGCCGGCGGGCATCGTGAAGATGAAAATAGCCACAAGGTTCGCAACAATCAGCGCGATGATCGCGGCAATATGTACCTTGACCTTGTTCGATGCGATCATCGCAAGCAGGACGACCACAGGTATCGCGGCGGCGAGCGTCGAAAGAACGGCATTGTTGAAGGGGTTGTAAACCTGATTCCACATGGTGAATACGCTCCATCACAAATGTATGGGTCAGATGAATCGGTCTTGTCCCCAGTTGGTACGTCTAAAGTTTTATTTTGCAAGACGACTTAGCTACAAAGCTTTTGATAAGTCTGACGTTTCTTGCCGCTGCCTTGTCTCAACACGACACCAACGACAGGTGTGTTACGGTAACATACTTGCGTGCAATGGGGTTCCCCGCCGCCGTTAACGCAGAATGCTTTTGTGCGAACGCAGTTCCGTTTCATGCAAACTACCTGTGCATATTTGATGCTCGCGTAGGCGTCATGCCTTGTGACGCGGATAGATCATTCCAAGAACAACTGAACCCAGGTCCGCGAATGGACTGGAGCGCGCGCGCTTCAAATATTTTCAAACGGGGAGATCGACATGAGATGATCGGGCATGTGGCAGCGATGCTTATCGCCATGGGTACATTGCTTCATGGCGCCGCTGCTGCTGAGGCGATTACCGAAGAGGAGGCGGCTACCATCGGTGTCGATGCCTACATCTATTTTTACCCGATGGTGACGATGGACGTGACGCGGCGGCAAGCGACCAATATCGAAGCGGGTAAAGTCATGGGCCGGGGGCCGGCCAACACCTTCGTCAACGTCCCGGAGTTTCCTACCGCGGACTACCGGACGTTGTGCGGCCCAATTTCGATACGCTTTATTCCTCCGCCTGGCTGGATATGTCGAAGGAGCCGATGGTGATTTCCGCGCCCGACACGGGCGGGCGCTATTACCTGTTGCCCATGCTGGACATGTGGTCGGATGTATTTGCGTCCCCGGGTTGGCGTACAACCGGCACGGCCAAAGCTGATTACGTAATTGTGCCGCCCGGCTGGCAGGGCAAGGACCTGCCGAAGGACGTTGAACGTATTGATGCGCCGACACCGCACGTCTGGATCATTGGCCGCACCAAGACCGACGGACCCGCCGATTACGATGCAGTCCACAAAATTCAGGCGGGCTACAAGATCACACCGCTATCGCAATGGGGCAAGACCGCGGAGCCCGCCAAGGTGACGGTCGATCCTTCGATCGATATGAAGACGCCGCCGAAAAAGACGGTGGATAGCATGGGGGCGGATGACTATTTCGCCTATGCCGCTGAGCTCCTGAAACTTGACCCGCCGCACATCACCGATCAGCCGATCATCGCGCGCATGAAGCGGATCGGCATCGAGCCGGGCAAGAGCTTCGATAAGACCAAGCTTGATCCGGCGGTTGCCAAGGGATTGGCGAATGTCCCCGCCGATGCCCACAAGCTGATGGATTGGAAATTGCCGACCCTTGCTCGGGTCGCTAATTACTGGTCGATGAACACCGACACGATGGGTGTCTACGGCAACTACTATCTCAAGCGGGCAATAGTCGCGCAGCTCGGTCTCGGGGCAAACCTGCCGGAAGATGCGATTTATCCGCTTAATCTCGCCGATGAGAAGGGCGATCCGCTTACCGGCGCTAAGAACTACACGCTGCACTTTGACAAGCAGTCGCTGCCGCCGGTCAATGCGTTCTGGTCGGTAACCCTCTACGATCCGGAAGGCTTCCAAGTGGGCAACCCGCTCAACCGGTTTGCTGTAAGCAGTTGGATGCCGTTCAACTATAATGCCGACGGCTCGCTGGATCTGTATTTCCAGAGCAAAAGCCCGGGCACCGACAAGGAAGCCAACTGGCTGCCGGCGCCGGATGGCTCGTACAACCTGACTATGCGGCTCTACGGCCCTAAATCCGAGGCGCTGACGGGCAGATGGAATCCGCCGCCGGTATCCATCGTGCCGGCTCTGCAACAATTGTTGGCCCAATAGTCGTCAAATCCGTGTCGGCGCCAGAACATGATTTGGCGCCGCCGACTGGTGTTCCCTTCAAGTGGAAAAGGCCCTAGAACGCCGGGATGAACTATGTGCAGCATCTACTCGAGGTCTGCCATGGGCTTTGGAAGGCGATCACGGACGAACTCCGTTCGCTCGGCCGGCCGGGACCGCGGCTGATCGATGAATTCGAATGCGTATTGTCGGTGCTGCTTGCCATTGTCTTTGCCCATGCGCTCGGCGCGCAATATGTGGGATGGGCAGCGTTCAGCGGCTATGCGGTCCTGCGCGCTCGGTTATCGGAAAGCTTCATGCGCGGAACGTTCCGCATTGTCGGAACGGTCGCAGGGGCGCTCGTCGCTCTAGTGTTAGCACCGCTCATAGCCGACAAGCCCTTCATGCTCGCGCTCGCGCTTGCTGTAATCGGGGCAGCCACGCTCTATTTCGCGCTTGTCAGCCGGCGCAGCCATGCCTGGCTTTTCACTGGCCTCACATTCTGCATGATCCTGATTGAAGGCATGAAGGACCCTGGAAACTCGGTCTTGCCCTTTGCCCAGTCGCGCGTGGTGGAGATCCTTGCTGGGACATTTGCCTGCATCCTTGTCAGTGCCTTGTCAAACCTTACTGTCCGTCGGGCGCTCCGGCGCGATCAACTGACGATAAAGCCCGCCGCTCCGGCACAAGCGCCAGCGCTATGGCACAAGGGCGCAGCGCTGCACGCCATGCAGGCGGGTCTCGCCTTGGTGCTCATTCCTTTCATCTGGCGATGGACAGGTTTTTCCTCGCTCAGCCAATCGAGCGTCACGATCATGGCCGTCATGCTGTTGCCGGTCGCAACGCTCGAAGCCAGCGCCTTGCATCCGGTAACATCGAGGATTTTAATGCGTTTCGTTGGCTGTGCCGCAGGCGGCATTCTCGCAATTGCGGTCCTTTTGAGCAGCCATCATTCGCCCCTGCTTATGACGCTTGCCCTGTGCGCCGCGGTAGTCATTGGCCGCCATGTCGAGAACGGCAATCCGGCGACAAGCTATATCGGCATCCAGTTCGCCCTTGCGTTTCTCGTGGTGCTCGTTCCAGACAATTACATGAATGCAGCGCCGAGCCTGGTCTCACCCGCCTCGTCGGCATACTGCTTGGTATTGTGGTTCTTGAGCCGATCCTGCTGATCTGGCATTTGATCTTTGCCAACAAGTCCGGGCCTGGTGTCAGGGTGGCGTCGGAACCTGACAACGTGCCAAGGGAATAGTGATCAGCCTGGCTCGACCGCCCCATGCGACACATTGAAGAATTGGGCCCGACCCCGGAGGCTATCGAACAACGACTTGTCCGTACCGGTCATGAACGCCTGACCGCCGAGCTCCTCGATTATGTCGAAGAGTGCTGCCCGGCGTCCCTGGTCGAGATGCGCGGCGATTTCATCGAGAAGGAGGATAGGTGCCATACCCACAAGCCTGCCGGTCAAGCGCGCATGCGCGAGGATGAGACCAATTAGCAGTGCCTTCTGTTCGCCCGTGGAGCAGAGCTCTGCGGGCATGGCCTTCGGCCGGTGGCGAACGAGGAGATCAGCGCGGTGCGGCCCATCGAGCGTCCGCCCTGCGGCGCGATCGCGGCTCCGCCCATCGCGAAGGGCGCGTCGGAAGGTTTCCTCGACATCGGTCGCGGCTTCAATGCCGACACGCTGTTCGAGCTCACCATCGAGCAAGCAATCAGCTTTCGGGAACGGGCTGTCATCCGGCAGGCGTTCGATCATGTCGTTGATCAGGCGCATCAGTTCAGCCCGCGCTGCGGCGATTGCAATGCCGAGCTCGGCCATGGGCGTCTCGATGGCCTCGAGCCAGGCGTCGTCGTAGCGCTCTTCCGTAAGCAGGCGGTTACGACTGCGCATTGCCTTTTCATAGTCAAGCACACGCTTGCCATGGCCGGGGTCAATGGCAAGAACCATGCGGTCGAGAAAGCGCCGCCTGTCTCCAGCCGGTCCGGTAAAGAGACCGTCCATCGCCGGAACCAGCCAGAGTATCCGCGAGTAATCGAGAAGTTCGTCGGCGCTCGCCGCTGTCACGCCGTTGATACGGACGCGTCGTCCGCTCTCGCCGGGTAGGTTTCCGGCAAGCCCGGTTCCGACATCGACAGAACCCTCTTGTGTTGCAATGGCTGCATGGATGGCAAAGCCGTCCGGGGCACCGCTACGGGTGACATCCGTATAGACGGCACGCCGCAAGCCCCGACCGGGGGAGAGAAACGAGATCGCCTCAAGCAGATTGGTCTTACCCGCGCCGTTCTCGCCCGTGAGGACAACGTGTGAAGGACCGAGCCGCAGCGACAGGGTCTCATAGTTGCGGAAATTGGCAAGCTTCAACCGGCTGATCGAAACGCGGGCCGGCCTGCCCGCGTCCGTGAAAGGATCATCGGTCATGAGAAGAAATGCTCGTAGCGTTAGACCCGCATCGGCATGAGGACATAGAGCGCATTTTCATCGCCCGTATCGCGCACCAGTGTCGGCGAACCGGCATCGGCGAGCATGAACACCGCATCGGAGCCGGTCAGTTGAGCGGTGATATCGAGAAGATACTTGGCGTTGAAGCCAATCTCGATCGGATCAGCGTCGTAATCGGCGGCAAGTTCATCGGTGGCGCTGCCGGAGTCGGGGTTGTTGACAGTCAGCGTCAATAGCCCGTCGGCGATGGTGAGCTTCACGGCACGGCCACGCTCGCTCGAGATTGTCGAAACGCGGTCGACGGCCGAAGCAAAACTTTGGCGGTCGATCGACAGCTTCTTGTCATTGCCCGAGGGGATGACGCGCTGATAATCCGGGAACGTGCCGTCGATGAGCTTCGAGGTCAGAACGACCGACCCGATTGTGAAGCGTATCTTCGTTTCAGACAATTCGACGGTCACGGACGTGTCCGGGTCATCGACGAGCTTCTGCAGTTCCGCGACGGTCTTGCGCGGAATGATGATCCCCGGCATGCCCTCGGCACCAGATGGCGCTTCGAGCTCGGCACGGGCGAGGCGATGGCCGTCGGTGGCGACTGCACGCAGCTTCAGCGCGCCATCGCTTTCAATGGCGTGAAAATAAATGCCGTTGAGATAGTATCTGGTCTCCTCGGTGGAGATGGCAAATTGCGTACGCTCGATAAGGCTCTTCAGTGCGCTCGACGTCATGCGGAACGTATGGCTGAACACGCCGGCGGTGAGTTCCGGAAAATCGGATTGCGGCAGGCATTGCAGGCGGAAATTCGAGCGGCCCGAGGTTACGGCCATGGAATTGCCATCGGTATTGGTTGCCAGCATCACTTCGGCGCCATCCGGCAATTTGCGCACGATGTCGTAAAGGAGATGCGCCGGAACAGTCGTCGCACCGGATTGCTCGATCTGCGCGCCCGTTGCTTCCGTCACTTCGAGATCGAGGTCAGTGGCTTTCAAAGCGAGGCTGGCGCCGTCCGCATTGAGGAGAACATTCGACAGGATCGGAATGGTGTTGCGCCGTTCGACCACGCGATGGACATGATTGAGCGACTTCAAAAGGTTGGAACGTTCAAGAGTTACACGCATGATAAACCGGTCTCGCTGACTTGTATTCCGGAACGAGGGCGGCGCATTTTGCAATCCTCGTCCGGTGCGGGGCGCTTATTCCCCAGGGTCAAGCAAATTGGCAGAACTTCGCCTCAAAAAGCAAGCCTGCGGCAGGCATCAGCGTACCATACCGCAGGCTTTCTGTTGATAAGATGTGTCCTATTGCGCCTGTTCGTTGATCAGGCGCTTGAGCAATTCGAGTTCCTGCGACAGTTTCTGGTCCTTGCCGACGATGTCCTCGATCTTGCGCACGGCATGAAGGACCGTGGTGTGGTCGCGTCCGCCGAAACGACGACCGATTTCAGGCAGAGAACGCGGCGTCAGCATCTTTGCCAGGTACATGGCGATTTGGCGCGGTTTGACGATCGTGCGCGTGCGGCGGTTCGATAATAGGTCCTGTTTCGATACGTTGTAGTGACGAGCAACGATGCGCTGAATTTCCTCGATGCGTATCCGCTTCGTTTCGCCGCCGCGCATCAAATGGCTGAGCAGTTCGTCGACGCGGTCGACGGAAAGGTTCGGCTCGAATGTCTGGCGGAACAGTAGCTGGTTGAAAGCGCCTTCGAGTTCGCGGCCGCTTCCGGTAACGGACTGGGCGACGTGATCAAGAATCTCCATCGAAATATCCAGCGAATGGTCTTCGAGTTGGGCAGCGGCCAGACGGCGCTTGAGGATCTCGAGACGCATCGTGTAATCCGGCGCCATCATTTCCAGGGCAACGCCGCCCTGCAGGCGGGAACGCACCCGTGCATCGAGTGATTCAAGTTCTGACGGCGGACGGTCCGCAGCGACGACGACCTGCTTGGCGCTGTCGAGCAAGGTATTGATCAGATGGCAGAATTCATGCTGGATCGACTTTCCCTGCAGGAATTGCATGTCATCAATGATCAGAAGATCGATGTCACGCAACTGTTCCTTGAACGACAATGCATTGTTGTCGCGGATCGCGGTCGCGAACCGCCACATGAAATATTCAGCGGTGAGGTAGACGACGCGGGCGCGTTCGGGGCGCTTTAGCGCCTCGGCGGCGATTGCCTGCAAAAGGTGGGTCTTGCCGAGGCCGACTGACGCATGGATGAAGAGCGGATTGAAGCGGACAGCGCTTGCACCGGCATCGGCGATGGTGCGCGCAGCAGCGAGTGCGAC
>NZ_JBBNAM010000368.1:0-3083 GCF_037994425.1 Phyllobacterium sp. | reverse complement strand
TATATTCGCTGACGCCGACATGCTGGTCGAAAGTCGCCGAACCGAGCCAGACCGGGCGCCCTTCCTCACCCGATTGAAGCACTTGCCAGATGCGGACATGATGACGGTGCCGTGCGCTGTCACCCACCGGTTTTTCATAAGCAAGGTCCTCTCGGCGCCCCTCGTAAAAAAGCGGGCTCACCGGCGCGCTCGTATAGGGCCGATCGAAGACGACGCTGCCGATAATATCGATGCTCGAGCGCAACGTGACGGGATCGGCGGGATACCATCCGGCGGCATGCATAGCGCGTACGACATCCTCGCGGCTGCCGATGAGGCCGACGTTCAACGGATCGCCGGGCATGCCGCCCGCTGTCATCGTTACCATCGGACGCCGTGCAAGGCCCGGCTGACGCTCGTAGTGGGTCCAGGCCATTGGCAGGATAACATAGGCCAGCAGCAGGTAGACAGCGACTACCACTCCGAGGCCGACAAGCAGGCGCTTCATTTTCTCCCCCGACACGGTTTCCCTGCGCACGTAGTACATTGATCTTCGCACGTGTTGCTTCAAATCGAAATACAACCTCGGAATGCATGTCGGACTAGGCCTAGTAATTGAGGAGTGCTAGGAATGACCTGCCTCTCGCTTCACCCGGACCATTCATGGCCACACGATCCCTTTCACTCCATCGATACCTGATCCCGATTGGTTGTCTCGCCCTTGCGGTCACCATCCAATTGGCGGAGGTCCCGGTCGGCGCCGGACGCCATGGCATCGGCATTCTTGTTTCCGCGCTCGCCATCTGCCTGCTTCTCGCTACCGTGTTCGTGGTGCTGCAGCATGCCGAAGCGCTGGCTCTGCGCCTTGGCCAGCCATATGGCACATTGCTGCTGACCTTTGCGGTGACAACCGTTGAAGTCTCGATCATCCTCGCCATGATGCTGCACGGCAAAAACAATCCGACTCTCGCACGGGAGTCGGTCTTCTCTACGGTCATGATCGTTTGCGCGGGTGTGGTCGGTCTTTGCCTCACGCTCGGGAGCATGCAGCATCGGCAACAGGAGCTGAAGCGGCAGGGTACGAGTGCGATTCTTTCGGTGCTTACGGCGCTCGCCGTTCTGACGCTGATCCTGCCAAACTTCGCGCTCCAGGATGCACCGGGTACATTTTCGCCCCTGCAACTCACCTTTGTCAGCATCTGCTCGGCCTTGCTTTACGGCAGCTTCGTTTTCGCCCAGACCGTTCGGCATCGCGATGATTTTCTCGATGATTTTGCCGAGACCGAGGGAGCACATACCGGTCGTGCCCATCCGCATGAAGGGTCTTGGATCAACGCCGTACTGCTGATGATCGGGCTCTTCGGCATCGTCCTCCTTGCGGAGCGCGTGGCGATGGGCGTCGAGGGCGGCCTCGAGGCCATTGGTGTCCAGCAAGCGGATGCGATAGTCGGCGCTTTCATTGCAACGCTCGTCCTTTTGCCGGAGGCCTTGTCGGCGATCCGGGCGGCGATCAACAATGAACTGCAGCGTAGCCTGAACATCGCGCTCGGATCGGCGCTCGCAACGATCGGTCTGACCATTCCCGCCATCGGAATTGCCAGCGTCGTCACCGGACGCGAATTGACGCTCGGGCTTCCGGCCGGCGATTCGGTGCTGCTTGCCCTGATCCTCGGCATAAGCATCCACAGCTTCGGGACCGGGCGGACCAATGTGTTGACGGGCCTCGTTCACCTCGTCGTTTTCGTTGCCTTCCTGCTTCTCGTCACGACCAAATAGGGCGGGTTCAAAATGCAAGACAGATTTCTGTTCGACGGCGATGCCGATGCGCCTGTTACGATCCTTCTTGCCCATGGGGCGGGCGCGCCAATGGATTCTGCATCCATGACCGCGACCGCCAAAGCTCTTGCGGATGCCGGCTTTCGTGTCGCGCGGTTCGAATTCGCCTACATGGCGGCACGGCGCACATCGGCAGGACGCAAGCCGCCGCCGCGTGCCGAAACGCTAAAGCCGGAATATGTTGCCGCGATCAGAGAGCTCAGCAAGACACAGCGACTCATCATCGGCGGCAAATCGATGGGGGGCAGGGTCGCCAGCGTGATCGCCGACGATCTTTATGCAGCAGGCGAGATCAGCGGGCTTCTTTGCCTCGGCTATCCATTTCATCCACCAGGGAAACCGGAACAGCTGCGTACCAAGCATCTTGCCGGGCTGATGACGCCGACCCTGATATGTCAGGGAACGCGCGATGAATTCGGCACAAGGGAGGAGGTCGAAGGTTACGATCTGTCGGACACGATCGAGATCCTTTGGCTTGCGGACGGTGATCACGATTTGAAGCCTCGTAAAAGCATATCTGGCTTTACGGCAGCTGATCACATGAAGGTCATGGCGGACAAGGTCTCCGCCTGGGTGAACAGCTTGGCGAGATGATCTGCCTCAAGCGATGGACCATCCGCCATCTACGAGAAGGTTCAGACCTGTGACCAGCGATGCGGCCGGCGATGCAAGGAAGACAACCGCGCCGACAACATCCTTGGTTTCGCCGATCCGTCCCAGCGGAATATGCGCGAGCGTCTGGTCGTGAAATTCCTTGTCGGCAAGCGCAGGCCTCGTCCCATCGGTCCAGATGAATGTCGGGGCCACCGTGTTGACCGTGACGCCATATGGCGCCCATTCCGCGGCCAGACAGCGGCTCAGATGATTGATAGCAGCCTTGCTCATGCAATAGATCGCCTCGCCGCGGAGCGTGACGGTTCCAGCCTGTGAACTTATGCTGATGATGCGGCCTGCTTTGCGAGCGATCATGTGCCGCGCGACGGTCTGGGTCATCAGGAACGTGCCCTTGATGTTAACCTGAAGAATCTCGTCGACAGCTTCCTCGCTTACGCGTTCTGCAAGGTCACCCGGCGCAACGCCGACATTGTTGATAAGCACATCGATGCGACCGAACTCGTTCAACGCTCTTTCGACAGAGTTCTCGATTTCGTCGCGCCTGGAGATATCCAACCGGACCGGCAGGACCTTCCTTCCCATGGCCGAGATTTCAGCGATCAAATCCGATGAACCGGAAACATCGCGCAAACCTAGCACGATGTCGGAGCCGG
>NZ_JBBNAM010000367.1:0-8799 GCF_037994425.1 Phyllobacterium sp. | reverse complement strand
CGGCGAGCATGCGGTGCAGGATCACCGCAAGCTTGCGCGCGAGCGCAACTTTGGCCTTCTTCATCCCGGCCCGCCGGGCGATCCGCATCGCCCAGCTTTTGAGCTCCGTGCAGCCCTTGAGCGGCTTTACGCTTTTCGTGATCCTGCGCCGCCTGATCTAAGGGAAATGAGACCGCAATAGTTAGAAAATGGCCGGTTTAGCCGGCCATTTCCTATCGCAGCAGCTAACCGAGAAGGCGCCCCTACGCTTTTGGTGCGTCAGCGCCCACAGTTACTTCGGCCCAGGCCTCGAAATCACGCTGCAACTCGCCGATTTTCTTGCGCGCATTCTCCAGCGCTTCCTTGCCGAGCAGGAGACGGAGCGGCGGGTTTTCCGCTTCCACGGCCTGGACGATCGCCTTGGCTGCCCTCACCGGATCGCCCGGCTGGTTGCCGCTGAAATTCCGAAGCATATCGAGCCGCGCGCCGGCGGTTGACCGGTAGTCTTCCATCGTTTCCGGTACCTCATTGGCGGAGCGCCCGGCCCAGTCGGTGCGGAAGCCGCTCGGCTCGACGATAAGAACCTTGATACCAAGCGGAGCCACCTCCTTCGAGAGAGATTCCGAAAGTGCTTCGACGCTGAACTTGGTGGCCGCATAGAAGCTGACGGCAACATTGGCAATGAGACCGCCCTGCGAAGAAATATTGACGATCGTGCCCGAACGCTGCTTGCGCAGGATCGGCAGTACCGCCCGCGTCATATTGGCGAGACCCCAGACGTTGATATCGAACATCTTGCGCACTTCGTCCATGTCGCTCTCTTCGAGCGAGCCGAAATAGCCGATGCCGGCATTGTTCACGAGAACATCGATCCGCCCGAAATGCTCGTGCGCCGCTTTCACGGCACTGGCAATGTCCTCGGCCTTCGTCACATCGAGCTTGAGGACGAGGGCATTATCCTTGTGATCCCTGGCGAGATCTTCGACTTGCGCGGGATTGCGGGCGGTAACGACGGTCGGATAACCAAGTTCAAGCGTGTGACGCGCGAGCTCGCGGCCAAAACCGGTTGAACAGCCAGTGATGAACCAGACAGGTTTCGATGTCATGATGACGTCCTTGATGATGGGTCGCGATGGTCTAAACGGATCAAAGCAGCGCCGTGGGAAAAGCTGGACTACCAGAGCAATGTAGACCAGCCCGCTAACGTTTCAAGATTTCATGCAACTAAAGGTGGTCGCTCAGATGCAGCGTCCGCCATCAACTTCGAGGGCAACCCCAGTGATGAATTCTGCTTCGTCGGAAGCCAGCCAAAGCGCGGCATTGGCAACGTCGAGCGGCGTCGACAGGCGTCCGAGCGGCACGGTCGCCTTGAACTGCGCGCGCTTTTCCGGCGTGTCCTCGCCCATGAACAAGCCAAGCATCGGCGTTTCGCCCGCCACCGGGCAAAGGCAGTTCACCCTGATCTTCTTCGGTGCAAGCTCGATCGCCATGGACTTGGTGGCGCTGATTGCCCACCCCTTAGACGCGTTGTACCAGGTCAGTCCGGGACGCGGTCGCAGTCCGGCCGTCGAGGCAGTGGTAATGATCGAGCCGCCGCCCTGCGCCTCCATGACCGGCACCACGGCCAGCGCGGAATAATAGATGGACTTCATGTTGACGCCGGTAATCAGATCGAACGTGCTTTCATCAACCTCCAGCATCGAGCCATTGCGGTAGGTAAAGCCGGCATTGTTGACCATGATGTCGATGCGACCGAACTGATCGGCGGCCGTCTGAACCATGTTTTCCACTTCGTCCTTGCGCGTCACATCGGCATGAACTGCGATCGATTTCCCGCCTATCGCGGCGGCGACCTTTTGGGCGCCCTTGAGGTTGAGATCGGCAACGACGACATTGGCGCCCTCCGCGGCAAAGCGCTTCGCCATCCCTTCGCCGAATCCTGACGCTGCGCCGGTGATGATTGCTGTCTTGCCTGCCAAACGGGTCATTTCGTCTCCTTATTCATGCTCATTGCTGGTGGTCGTTTCAGATCAATCGTGGCGAAAGACGATCGTCTTCGTCGCTGACATATCGTAGAGCGCCTCGAACCCTTTTTCCCGACCATGGCCGGATTTCTTGAAGCCGCCAAAGGGCAGTTCGATGCCGCCGCCGGCACCATAGGCGTTGATATAAACCTGTCCGGCGCGCACGCGTTTAGCAACGCGATGCTGGCGGGCACCATCCCTGGTCCAGACCCCAGCGACAAGGCCATATTCGGTACCGTTGGCAAGGCGGATCGCGTCGTTCTCGTCGTTAAAGGAAAAGAGCGAAAGGACGGGGCCGAACACCTCCTCCTGAGCGATCACTGCCGAAGGATCGACCGATCCGAAAAGCACAGGGGAAACGTAATATCCGGTCGCCGGCGCATCGCCGGCAATGGTGCCGCGGGCAACGAGTTCAATCCCTGCCTCGGTGGCCGCGCTGACATAGGCTTCAACCCGGCGTTTTTGCGCCGGATTTATCATGGCGCCAAGGTCGAGATCGGAATCGTGGGGTCCGGCCACCAACTTGGCAAAACGATCGGCAAGTGCGCCTGCAACGTCATTGTAGATGCTACGCTCGATCAGCACGCGGCTGCCGGCGGAGCAGGTTTGGCCGCCATTCTGGATGATCGCATTGACGAGGACCGGCAGAGCCTTCTCGATATCGGCATCGGCAAAAACGATTTGCGGTGACTTGCCCCCGAGTTCCATTGTAACGCCGCGATTATTGGTGGCCGCAGCCTGCTGGATCGCGGTACCGGTGGCAGGCGAGCCGGTGAAGGTCAGGTAGTCGACGCCGGCATGGGCGGAAAGGGCAGCGCCCGCATCGCGTCCATAACCCGTGACTATATTGAGAACCCCATCCGGAAAGCCCGCTTCGATGGCGAGTTCACCGATGCGGATCGTCGAAAGCGACGCGTCCTCGGCAGGCTTGATCACCAGCGTATTGCCCATTGCGAGCGCGGCCCCCACCACCCTTGCCATGATCTGCATTGGATAATTCCAGGGAATGATCCCGGCAACAACGCCGTGCGGTTCACGCAGCGTCAGGGCCGTATACCCTTCGTTGAAAGGGATCGTATCCCCATGGATTTTATCGGCAGCGCCACCGTAAAATTCATAGTAGCGCATTGCAGCGGCGACATCGGCCCTTCCCTGGCGGATCGGCTTGCCGGTATCGCGGGACTCGAGCGCTGCGAGTTCTTCGCTATTCTGCTCGATAAGGTGCCCCAGCTTCGTCAGGAGCCGGCCGCGTTCGACAGCAGCCATGCGCGACCAGAGTCCGTTATCGAAGGCCGCGCGCGCGGCGCGAACAGCGTGGTCGACGTCTTCGGCCCTGCTTGCAGGAATGCTTGTGAAAGCAAGGCCATCCGACGGACACAAAACAGTGATCGTTTCTTGCGAAAGTGCCGGGACCTGCCGACCATTGATGATGTTCAGGAACTTTTGATCCTGCGCGACAACTTTGGAGAGATTCTGTACCATGGCTACTTCCTGTTCGTTGCAACGTTAAGTGAACAGGAGCGAATTGGAAATGCATTTTGACGCAGTTCGTCGCCAAGGACTGGTCATTTTAAATCGATTAGATTATACAACCCTGCGTCCACCGACGCATTCAGGCATAGCGAGACTCCCCGTATGACAAGTCAGATAATCCCCGTTGAACCCTTCGATTGCATCGTATTCGGTGGCACAGGCGACCTTGCAGAGCGGAAGTTGATACCGGCTCTCTACCAGCGCCAGCGCGACGGCCAATTCTCCGAGCCGACCCGCGTCATCGGCGCTTCGCGCTCACAGATGACTGACGAGGCCTATCGTGACTTTGCCGCGGCGGCAATCAAGGAATTCGTCAAAGCCGAAGAGATCGACCCCAAACAGCTTGACCAGTTCCTGGCGCGGGTTTCCTATGTCGCGGTCGACGCCACCTCCGACAATGGCTGGGAGGAACTCAAGGCGGAAATTGGCAACGACACCAAGAGGGTCCGAGCCTTCTATCTTGCTGTCAGCCCATCGCTATTCGGCGATATCACGAGCCGGCTCAAGAGCCACAAGCTCGTGCACGACCATACGCGTATCATCGTCGAAAAGCCGATTGGCCGCGACCTCGCATCAGCCATTGCCCTGAATGATACGATCGGCCACGTCTTCCACGAGCAGCAAATCTTTCGAATCGATCATTATCTCGGTAAGGAAACGGTGCAGAACCTGATGGCACTGCGCTTTGCCAACGCTCTCTACGAGCCATTGTGGAATTCGGCGCACATTGACCATGTCCAGATCACCGTGGCGGAATCGGTAGGGCTGGAAAACCGCGCCGGCTATTACGATATGGCAGGCGCGCTACGTGACATGGTGCAGAACCACATGCTGCAACTGCTCTGCCTCGTCGCCATGGAGCCACCGTCATCGATGGACGCAGATGCGGTGCGCGACGAAAAGCTGAAAGTGCTGCGCTCCCTCAGCCCTATCAACACGAAGAATTATCAGGATTTGACGGTTCGTGGCCAATATCGCGCCGGAGCATCTGCCGGCGGTGCGGTCAAAGGCTACCTCGATGAACTTGGCAAGCCGAGCAACACCGAGACATTCGTCGCGATCAAGGCCGAGATTGCCAATTGGCGCTGGGCCGGCGTGCCTTTCTATCTGCGAACCGGCAAGCGCCTTGCAACGCGCGCATCGGAAATCGTGGTGTCGTTCAAGCCGATTCCGCACTCGATCTTCGGAGAAAGCGCCGGCCGTGTAGTTGCCAACCAGTTGGTGATCCGCCTGCAGCCTGACGAAGGCGTCAAGCAATGGATGATGATCAAGGACCCCGGCCCTGGTGGCATGCGCCTTCGCCACGTACCACTCGACATGAGCTTTGCCGAATCGTTCCAGGCTCGTAACCCGGATGCGTATGAACGCCTGATAATGGACGTTGTAAGGGGCAACCAAACACTGTTCATGCGCCGGGACGAAGTGGTGGCGGCCTGGCAGTGGGTCGATCCAATTCTCAAGGCGTGGGCCGAGGACGGGCAGCCGCCCTATGGCTATACCGCAGGAACGTGGGGCCCGTCCGCATCGATTGCATTGATCGAGCGTGACGGCCGAACCTGGCACGAAGCGGAAGCATAACAACGGGTTAGGCGCTCCATGGCAATCGATCATAAACTGAATAGTTTCGCAGATGGTGATGCGCTTGCCGCGGCGCTTGCCGCTGCTGTTGCCGAGAGGCTTGCAGCGGCATGTGAGACGCACGGCAAGGCAGTGCTTGCCGTTTCAGGCGGCACGACTCCTTCCCGCTTCTTCAAGGCCCTCTCCCATAAGCGCCTACCCTGGAAAAACATTACGGTAACGCTCATCGACGAGCGTTTTGTGCCGCCGACCAACGAACGTTCCAACCAGAAACTCGTGAGCGAGCTGCTGCTGCAGAACGAGGCGGCGGCAGCCAATTTCGTCGGCCTCTACAATGATGCGCCGAATGTCGAGGACGGTGCTAGAATAGCCTCGAAGGCGCTCGACCGTCTCGGCCGACCTTTTGACGTTTCCGTACTCGGCATGGGGAACGATGGACATACCGCATCGTTCTTTCCAGGCGGTGATCATCTTGCCGCGGCGATTTCGCCGGAGCAGTCGGCGCTCGTTCTGCCGATGCAGGCCGAGGGCGCTGGTGAACCAAGGCTCACACTAGCGCTGCCAGTAATTGCCGGATCGCGCTTTGTGGCCCTGCATATTGAAGGCGCGACAAAGAAGACCGTGCTGGATGCTGCCATTGCCGAGGGTAGCGCTCTCGACATGCCGATCCGTGCCGTGCTGCGGTACGTGCCGATTGAGCTTGAGATTTTCTGGGCGCCGTAAAGCGGGCCCGACCGCGTTGCTGCATCCGGAAGCTCCCAACTTCCGGGGCAGCCGCCAAGAGGAGATAGGATATGACCGTCCTGCAACGGGTAAAAAGCATTACCAATCGCATTTGCGAACAATCACGACCGACGCGCGACGTCTATCTCGACCATCTGCGTGAAGCGGCCTCGCACAAGCCGAAGCGCTCCGCGCTGGCCTGCGCCAATCTTGCCCATGGATTCGCCGCCTGCAGTCCGTCCGACAAGGCGGCGCTCGCCGGCGATGTGGTGCCCAATCTCGGCATCATCACGTCCTATAATGATATGCTCTCGGCGCACCAGCCGTTTGAAACCTACCCCCAACTCATCAAAGCTGCGGCCAAGGAAGCAGGCGGCGTGGCACAGGTCGCAGGCGGGGTTCCCGCCATGTGCGATGGCGTGACCCAAGGGCTGCCCGGCATGGAACTTTCGCTGTTCTCACGCGACGTCATCGCCATGGCGACGGCGATCGGCCTGTCGCACGACATGTTCGACGCCGCTGTCTATCTCGGCGTTTGCGACAAGATCGTGCCGGGGCTCGTCATCGGCGCGCTGACCTTTGGCCACCTGCCTGCGGTTTTCATTCCGGCTGGCCCGATGACGACCGGGCTTCCGAATGACGAAAAGGCCAAGACGCGCCAGCTCTATGCCGAAGGCAAGGTCGGCCGTGATGCGCTTCTCGAGTCGGAATCCAAATCCTACCACGGGCCTGGCACCTGCACGTTCTATGGCACCGCCAATTCCAACCAGATGCTGATGGAGATCATGGGCCTTCATATGCCAGGCGCTTCTTTCATCAATCCGGGAACACCCCTGCGCGAGGCGTTGACCCGCGAGGCTGCGAAGCGCGCGCTGGCCATTACCGCGCTCGGCAATGAATACACGCCGGTGGGAGAAATGATCAACGAGAAGACGATCGTTAACGGCGTCGTCGGACTGCATGCGACCGGCGGCTCCACCAACCATACGATGCACCTTGTCGCCATGGCCGCTGCGGCTGGCATCAAGCTGACCTGGCAGGATATTTCCGACCTTTCAGATATCGTTCCGCTACTCGCCCGCGTCTATCCGAACGGCCTTGCCGACGTGAACCATTTCCATGCCGCAGGCGGTATGGGCTATATTATCCGCGAACTTCTCGATGCCGGTCTCCTGCATGAGGACGTCAAGACCGTGTGGGGCGGCAGCGATGGGCTGCGCGCCTATACGATCGAGCCGAAGCTTGGCGAGAAAGGCACTGTCGTGCGCCAGCCGATTGCCACCGAAAGCGGCGACAAGAAGGTCCTTTCGACTTACAAGGAGCCGTTCCAGGTTACCGGCGGCCTGAAGATGCTGAAAGGCAATCTCGGCACCGCCGTCATCAAGACGTCCGCTGTAAAGGCCGAACGCCATATTATCGAGGCGCCAGCCATCGTTTTCGACAGCCAGGCCGAATTGCAGGACGCATTCAAGGCTGGCAAGCTCGACCGCGATTTCATCGCTGTCGTTCGTTTCCAGGGTCCGCGCGCCAATGGCATGCCGGAACTGCACAAGCTGACGCCGGCGCTCGGCGTATTGCAGGATCGGGGCTATAAGGTTGCGCTGGTCACGGACGGGCGCATGTCAGGTGCTTCCGGCAAAGTGCCAGCCGCCATCCACGTGACGCCTGAAGCGCTCGACGGCGGTATCATCGGCAAGATCAACGACGGGGATGTCATCAGGCTGGACGCTGAGATCGGCACGCTCGACGTCCTCGAAGCTCCTGAAGTCCTGGCAGCGCGCCCGGTACCGGATGTCGATATCAGCCACAACAGCTATGGCATGGGCCGCGAGCTCTTTACGACGTTCCGCAATGCGGTGGGCCGGGCTGAAAATGGGGCGTCAGTGTTTGGCCTATAGCTGAGGTTTGCGCTCCTTTGCCGTGGAAAAAAGGTCACGGGCTAATACGTCGTGCGGCGCTCATCCGACGGTGAGCGCCCGAATTGCGCGCGGTAGCTTTGGGCAAAATAGGAATGCGACGTGAATCCCGTCGCGAGCGCCACATCGAGAATGGGCGAATGCGTCTGCCGCAACAATTCGCGGGCCCGTTCGAGGCGAAGACTCATATAATAACGACCCGGCGTCATATTGAGGTGCCGCAGAAACAATCGCTCGACCTGGCGCACGGACAAACCCACCGCCTTGGCAAGGCGCACCGCCGATTTCGGCTGTTCGAGATTGTCGGCCATGAGTTCGACGATCTTACGAAGCTTTTCTGACTTCCCGGTCAGATCCCGCTCTGGCCCGATCCGCTGGCGATCAGTCTGCGAGCGAATGCGCTCGTGATGAAACTGGTTGGCGACCTCATTAGCAAGGGCGGGGCTGAAGTCCTGCCGGATGATCTCGAGCATGAGATCGATCGACGTCGTACCGCCAGCGCAGGTATAGCGTTTGCGGTCGATCTCAAAGACGTTGCCCGTGCACTCGATCTGCGGAAACTTCTCTTGGAAGCCGGCACGGTTCTCCCAGTGAATCGTGCAACGGTGGCCCTCGAGTTGGCCAGCCTCGGCAAGGATATAGCTGCCGATGTTGAGCCCGCCGAGCGAAGCGCCACGCCGCCCGAGATTGCGCAAGGCGGCAATGACTTTTGGCTTGTCATCGAACTCGGTTTTCAATCCGGCGCAGACAAAGAAGATATCGGCGGAAGGAAGGTCCGCAAGTGCGTATTGCACATTGATCTGCAAGCCGTTCGATGCGGTCACCGCCTCGCCGTTCGCCGATACAGTAATCCAGGAATAGTAAGGCTGCTCGGACATCCGATTGGCCGTGCGCATCGTATCGATGGCAGCGGCAAGGCTGAACATCGGGAATTTGTCGACGAGCAGAAAGGCAAAGGTTCTGCCGACCTTGAGGGCTTGGGCCATGTGCTCTTTTAGCGAGATTCCCTGTTAGAGCAAATCGATCAGAAGCGCGGCGGCACCTTC
>NZ_JBBNAM010000366.1:0-33848 GCF_037994425.1 Phyllobacterium sp. | reverse complement strand
CCCGCAAAGTCGATGAATGAAAGGGCAAGCTTCTGGCTCCAGCGACCCATGAGTTGCTCGTAGCCGGCGGCATCGTGGACGTTGAAGCTTGAAGTCATCGAAGTCTCCCCATGCTGGGAGTGAATTTTAGACGTCGACAGGGTACTTGCCAAGGCTTCGCAGAAAGGAACATGTCGTCTTCCCTTCCTGGTTCCATTGACGGTTGGCTCGCAACGGCGGGTTGACGTGACATTCGGCAGCCCTTCATGCGCTTCACGCCTCAACGATGACCGATGATCGTTCGCACTTCTGTCGGCTTCCGGCAAGAGCCCTTGATTGTCAGGTTGCCGCTGGGCGCATGACGTTTGAAGAGGCAGATGTCATCGTTGCTGGAAGAATTTGCTGAGGAACGCCGCCGCTTCATCCGAGATGCCGGCGATCTTGTTCGTTGGCTGACGATAGAATTTGAAATTGAGCTCAGTCCCGGGCTGGCCGTCGTCCCAGTCGGTGAGATGTTTGAGCTCTCTTTTCCCCAACGATCGCGTCGCGAGCGCGGTGCGTCTGACAGTGAGGTTCACGCGCGGCGTTTGGCGAGCAATGCCGGGCCGCTTCGCGATTGCTTCAGCGCAGGTGACAATGCCGCGCGCGACGAGACCCTGCCCGCCCTCGTTCTCGCTCGCGAACACAAAGACCGCGTCGCCTTCAGCGATGTTCTTGCCGCCATACATCGTCTTTTGCGCGGTGAACGCGAAAGTCTTCGCCCGCGGATCGCAAACCTCGGCTTTGATTGCGAACGCCATGCTTCTCCTCTCCCGCCCCAACTGATTACGATTACCATCCCGGCTGGCCGCCTTCATTTATTTTGGGCGAAACCTAAATTGGTCCGGAGCGTATTTTGCTTAGGACGAGTGCACCATTGAAACGGTGATCCTGGTGTTCGGATTAACCTTCAGCTTCAGTGAGGCGCAGCCCTCATTTAGGAGTTGCTCGACCAACCTGTCGAAATCCATGTCGGACCCAACCACGGCCTTCACGCGTTCCGCCATCGCTTCAAAGCTCATGCGAGTCGGCCCTGCGGCGATTTTTTCATTGATATAGCTTGTTAGAATGACATCCGTCAGATGCAGATTGATTTGCTTCTCCTCCCCTTTGCAAAAATTGACGAACCGGGTAGCTACCGCCCAAATGCGACCGACCTGCCACTACCACGGTCGAATCGGTTCTTGAGCAAGCTCAGTGATCACCTTGAATGCGTAGTCGGCATCGTCCTCGGTCATGCCAAACTGTCCTGCCTGGAACCGAATGGCCACCTGACCATCGACGCGCGTCTGCGTCAGATAGATGCGGCCATCATCGTTGATGGCTTTGACCAAGTCGAGGTTATGGGCATTAAGGTCCGCAGCTGCGAGGTGCCGGAACGAAAACAGCGAGAGCATCGGCTTGGTAACGATTTCGAAGTCAGGTGTGTTGGCCAACCGCTCTGCAACCTTACCTGACCAGGCAACGTGATTGCGGATCATCGTCTTCAGGCCATCGAGCCCGTGAAAGCGCAAAAGGAACCAGAGTTTCAGCGCGCGGAACCGCCGCCCGAGCGGGATTGTCCACTCCGAATAGTTGATGATGCCATCGCGGCCATGGGTCTTCAGAAATTCCGGATGGATGGCAAGGGTCCGCACGAGCTCCTGTGGGTTGCGGATGAAGTGCGCCGAGCAATCGAATTGCGCCCCCAGCCATTTATGCGGATTGAGGACGAGCGAGTCTGCCTCCTCTACGCCTGCCCAGAGGTAACGGAATTCTTCGCATATCATGGCCGCGCCCGCCCAGGCAGCGTCCACATGAACGTAGAGCCCATGCGCATGCGCAATCCGAACGACGTCAGTGATATTGTCGCAAGCCCCGACACTGGTGCCGCCTGTGCAGGCGATGACGCCGGCCGGCAAATATCCGGCAGCCCTGTCTGCAATGATAGCTGCCTCGAGCGCCTTGCAATCCATACCCCTCAATTCACCCGTGACCGGAATGCGGGCAAGGTTCTCCTCACCAATGCCGGACACCCAAATGGCACGATCGATCGAGGTGTGAACCTGATCGGATGCATAGACCCGCAGCTTGGGGCCAGCAGCAAGGCCTTTTTTGTTGCCGTTCCAGTTCAGTGCGCGCTCGCGCATGACGAGAACCGCCGACAGCGTGGCAGAAGAGGCTGAATCCTGGATAACACCAGAAAAACCATCAGGAAGACCGATCGCCTGGCGCAGCCAATCCAGAACGCTCGTCTCCAGTTCGGTGGCCGCTGGCGAAGTCTGCCACAGCATGCACTGCGCCGCCATCGCCGTTACAAGGTACTCCGCAATGACCGAGACAGGGGCGGCGTTGGCGGGAAAATAGGCAAAGAAGCGCGGATGTTGCCAGTGAGTCATACCCGGCAAGATAATCTTCTCGAAGTCCGCAAAGATGGCCTCCATGCTCTCGCCCGTTTGTGGCGGGGTGGGAGGCAATTGGGCACGAATATCTCCGGGATCTGTCTGCGCACGAACCGGGCGATCGCGAAGGGATGCCCGGTAGGCCGCTCCCCACTGCGCGGCCCTTAACGACCACTTTGTGAAAGCAGCTTCATCCATTTTCCGCTCCCCGCTCGGTTCAATAGCTCCACTTGGCCGAGCGCGCATCCTGCACATCATTCATCAACCTATCAAGGCACGAAAACTGGTCTACTGGTGCCCGTCTATCGGTTGCGCGTAGGTGTAAGTAACGACGTTGCCGCTGACCGTCCCGTTGACGGTTTTCGGTTCTGGCGGTTGAAGCTGGGGGTTGCTAATGTACTGATTGCCATGACAGATGAATCCACCATCAACGCGTTGGAAGATCAGTTGCAGTCTGCGACGCTCGCGGGTGACGCCGATGTGCTTGATGTGCTGCTGGCAGATGATCTTACCTTCATCGACCATCTCGGTCGGCGGGTGGACAAGCAGCAGGAACTTGAGGCCCATCGCACTGGAATACTCAAGGTGCATCAAATGGACGTTTACGACCGCATCGTCAGGCTGCTGGACAAGGCAGCAGTAGTGTCCTTACGCGCAAGAGTGGGCGGCACCTATTACGACGAAGAGTTTTCCACAAAAGCCGCGTTCACGAGAGTGTGGGTGTGCCGCCATGGAATTTGGTCCATCATTTCGGTACATTGTTGTCTGGTAACAATGTAATTCCCATCGAATACCAGTCTCAACCTTGACGCGAATAACCCACAAGAACAATAACGCACGCCCAAGGTGCGCCTGAGATGGGCTTTGGCCCGTCGTTTCTGAATTCTTTTTCATAGCTCCGTGGTCACAGTGCCAAACCCCATTCCACTCCTTTCAATACTGAACTCTATTCCCCCACTTTCCCAACCGATCACCAACGCCTGCATTTCATTGTTTGATCGTTCTGAGGCGGCGGCGAATAAGTCGAGGCGCTGGCGTGTTTGTCAGCTAACACAGTCATTCTGACGATGCGCCGGTCTTTGGAGAGCTGATGACGAAAAGCGCCAGGTCCGCTTCGGCCGCAGACACACCGGAACTGTTCGGCGGCATGAGCCTCGCCCGGCAGTTCATCCTTGCGTCAACGGTCGTCCTGATCGCGGGCATGGCGGTCATCGCCTTCTGGGTCACGTCCCGGATCGAGGCCTCGGTGACGCGCAATGCTGCCGCGGCGACCGCACTTTACGTCGACAGCGTCATTGGGCCGCTTACCCAGGAACTTGCCGATTCCAATACACTTGGCGAAGGGGCGCGACTGGCACTGACAGAAACGCTCGGTCAGGGTGTGCTCGGGGAAAAGCTGGTATCATTCAAGATCTGGAGCCCAGACGGCAGCATCGTTTTCAGCAATCAGCCAAATATCATCGGCCACCGCTTTCCATTGACCGAGCGTTTGCAGGGCGCGCTGGCGGGGGATGTCCAGGCAGAATTTGACAAGCTCGACAGTGACGAGAATGCGCCGGAACGGGCAAAGGGCGTTCCGCTCCTGGAGATCTACAGTCCGATAAGGCAGCCGTGGTCGGGCCGCGTGATCGGTGTTGCCGAATTCTATGAACTCGCCGCGGACCTTAAATCCGATCTTGCCCGCGCGCGGTTGCGCAGCTGGATGGTGGTTGGGCTCGTCACGCTTGCCATGCTGGCAATCCTTTTTGGCATCGTTGCGCGCGGCAGCCGCTTGATTGCGCACCAGGCTAACGCCTTGCGATCGCGGTTCGAAGAGCTCGATCGGCTGCTTCGCTCCAACAGGTCGCTTCGATTGCGCGCCGAGCAGGCAGCACACCGCACCGCATCGCTCAACGAGCAGTATCTCCGGCGCATCTCCGCCGAGCTTCACGATGGTCCGGCGCAGCTCATCGCGCTTGCCTGCCTGAGGCTCGAATCTGCGGCAAAGGGCGCTGCAGCGCGTTCCGATCTTGATGCGGTGATGGGTTCTCTCGAGGAAGCCCTTCAGGATGTCCGCAATATTTGCCGCGGACTGACGCTACCTGAACTCGACGAACTCTCAACGCGCGATATTCTGATCCGTGTGATCAGGGCGCACGAAAGCAGAACACGAACGAGTGTCGGCTTTCAATCGCCAGGCACTCTTCCAGAACTCAGTCAGGCTGAGAAGATTGGTCTTTACCGCTTCGTCCAGGAAACACTTAACAATGCCTTTCGCCATGCCAAGGGCATCGGCCAGACGGTAACCGTTGCCCACTCGGCCGACGGGCTGACGGTGACGGTTGCCGACGCGGGCAAAGGCTTCGACCGGGCGCGGGTGACCGCGGGGCTCGGGCTCACCGGCCTTGAGGAACGTCTGGCGGGACTGGGGGGCACATTTGATGTTCGTTCATCGCCGGGAGGCGGGACAGCGGTAACCATGCATATTCCGGGAGGGGAACGGAGATGAATGACGGCAACATCCGGATTATCGTCGTCGACGATCATCCTTTCTTTAGGCAGGGCGTCACAGTCAGCCTGTCCGAAGAGGCAGGTTTCACGGTCGTCGGCGATGGATCGACGGCAAGCGATGCGGTCCGGTTGGTCGAGCAACTGAGGCCTGACGTGGCGCTGCTCGACCTGTCGATGCCCGGTGGGGGCCTTAATGCCCTCCTTGGCATCCTCGAGGCGAGCCCCGAGCTCAAAGTCGTCATCCTCACGGTGTCGGAGAATGATGAGGACGTGCTTCAGGCGCTGCGCAGCGGTGCGCATGGTTATGTCCTCAAAGGCGTCAGAGCTGCCGGCCTCTGTGAGATCATCAGGAACGTGGTCGCCGGCGAACGCTATGTGTCACCGGCACTTGCAGCGCGCATCCTGACCGAATTGCGTGGTTCCAGCGCCGCCGGCCGCAGCGATCAATCAGGCGGCCCAGCTCATGCGCAGGCCATTCATTCCCTGACGCCGCGCGAAGAGCAGATTCTTAGGCTTGTGTCAGACGGCAAAAGCAACAAGGAAGTTGCGCGGGAGATCGGCCTTCAGGAGAAGACAATCAAGCACCATATGACCAGCATTCTTCAGAAGCTGCAGGCGCGCAACCGCACCGAGGCCGCGCTTATGCTGCGCGAAGCGCGTTCGCAGTCCTGACGCGCCCTAGCGAGAGCCTTGCTGGTTGATGCGAAGCGCGTCGGCTGGCAGCGCCGGGCGGTTTATGACCCTGCGGCCTTCGGGATCAAAGATTTCGTAGCGGCCATTGCGGATGCGCTCCTTCCACCCGCCCTGATAGGTCCGTTCCTGGCCGCCGGCTTTGGATGTCGCGCGCGTTCCGCTGACATTTGCGCCCTCGCGCGATCCCGCCGAACCTGGACCGGAACTGTCCGACCCCGAACCGCCGGAGCCTGGGCCACTCGAGCCTGAACCCGATCCGGAATTGCCGGAGCCGCTGGATCCCGAACCTGAATTTGAACCTGAACCGGAGCTATCGGAGCCGCTGGAACCCGAACCTGAACCTGAACTACCCGAGCCACCCCCCGAACCCTTGTCGCTAAAGGCCTGGCTCACCGGGCCAAGAACGGTGAGCAAAAGCGCAAGGAGGATTATGGAGCCGCGCCTTGCAAGCGCGGCCCTGCGATCGCGTAAAGGCCTGTCTGTTCGGGCCAGAATCAAATTTCACCTCGCAACATCGTTCGCGCTACCTTCACGTTCTGTGCCGCCGTTACATGGCTGCCCGGTCGCGGGAGAAAATCCAGTTGGCAGGAACCGATGTTAATCTCAGGCAACAGCGACTGCACGTGTTTCGATGGTTATCATAACACGTCGATCATCGGCTTTCCTGCGATGATGAATTTCATGGTCGTCATTTCGGTGATTTATCTCATGGTTGTCATTTTGATGATGGACGCCATCGTGGACGCCATGATCGTCGCCCGGAGCGTCGTCGGCACCGCGCCCGCGCTGGTTCTCACCTCGGCCCCCATGATCGTCGCCGGCCGGGTCATCGGTGCCGCGTCCCTGATGATTGCCGCCATCATCGCCCCGGCCGCCGTCATCACCACCGCGTCCGCTGCGGTCCCCGCCACCATGATCGCTGCCGCGACCGCTATTGTCCGAACCGCCCCGCGCCATGAGAACCGGGTGTGTTGGGCTTGACTTAATTGCGTGGTCGTCTGTGCGAAGCGTTGCGCCGGCACTTGCCGTATGGCCGAAGATGCCGAGCGCGATCAATGCCGTGCCTGCTAGAATGGATCGAGTAACTTTCATGGTTAAATCTCCTTAAGGATTGCCGCAATGCACTTGGTGTTGCGAACGAGCCTGATGGCCGTCTTCCTTAACCATGAGAAACCATGTTCACCGGAAAGCATATGGGCCCCGGACCTATGCCTTGCCTGTTCGGACCTTGGTCTGGCCCCGGGCGGCGGTGAAGCGGAAACACGCATAGCCGGTGTCGCCGAGCGATAAAGCATACCATGACGGCCGGATCGATCAGGCCGGAAAAAGCGGCGCCAGCCTCGCGGCTGGTCGTTGCGATGCCTTTCACATCGGCCTTCGTAGACGCCCGCCCCATAGTTTCAGCAGGCCATCGCCGATCTTCACAAAGGCTTCCTGAATTTCTTTGAGGGACGGGCCGCCCATCCCAAACCGCGCAGCAAGTTCGACAATGAAAGCTTCGCTTTCCCGACCCGAAGCAGATTTTCCTCCCAAGGCGAAATGGGTTCGCATGATGGCGCACCGCCCCGTTTGCGGGACGGTGAAGAAAGTCACCGTCTCCAGCAGTGGCGACCACTGGTACGTTTTCATCCAGGTTGAGTGCGAGGTCAACGAGCCCTGCGTCCCAACGAAGGTTAAGGCGCTGGGTGGGGATTTGGGTGTCGTCCACGCCCTCGTCCTGTCGGACGGGACGGTCTACGACCTTCCACGCATGACGGATCTGGACAAACAGCGCGAGGCCGACCTCCACAAACAGGGCGAGATCGACATATAGGCCAACGGCTTGAAGACCGTGTCGGTTAGGGGAAACATCGGCGAACGCTAAAAGGCAAGCCCCCAGAGGCACTTAAGGGGCCATACTTCAAGTTCGTCTTTTACCCGCTTGTGGATCAAAGGTTCATTCAGTTACCAGTTCGACGCGTTCTCGCAAGCGCCCTCGCGAAGCGAACTTGCGGGGCTCTGTACGATGCGTTGACTTTACCAAAAGGCGATCTTGGATCGGGACACCTAACGCATCTGAAGCGATTTTTTCCAACGACAAAAAATGCTAGATTCGCCTTGCCGCGTGCCCGCAGATGCTTGCCATGACACGGCCAAATGCAGCCATCCGTTGTTGGTCGCAGCGCTGTTTGCTGAGCCGCGAGGTTGATCGTGCTCCACCGTTCAACAATGAGAAGGGGATGGCCATGGGAGAAACGCCACGAAGTACACCCGGTATCACGCGCGGCTCTTGTCATTGCGGTGGAATAGGATGGGAGGTTCGCGGAAATATACCCGATGCCAGGATATGCAACTGCACGGTCTGCCGTCGCTATGGGGTGCTATGGGCCTACGGATACGATGGTGAGGCAATAAAGGTCGATGATCCAACGGGCGCCATGACCGCTTACATATGTGGTACCCGCACGCTGTCCTTCAATTTCTGCAAGGTCTGCGGCAACCTCATCAGCTGGCGCAGCTTAAGGCCCAATGACAGGGGCCAGACACGAATAGCTGTCAATCTTCGTCTCGCCGATCCTATGGATGTGGCGCGCATTCCACTCCAGCGTTTTGACGGGCTCCACAGTTTTGACGATCTGCCGATGGATGGACGCACCGTCGGCGACGTCTGGTTCTGAGAACCATCAACGCTGCCCTGTGCCCGCCTTGCGGGACTCTGGTCTTTGCCAGATGCGGCATCCTTTGCCTCAAGCCAAGAAAATGGCCAGCACCAGGAGAACAATGAGTGTCGCCGTGCAGGCAAGGATTGGCCAGTCGGCCGCACGAGAGCGGGTCGACGGTTCCTGATGGACCGGCGGCCGATCATCGACCTCCGCCTGGTAGGCAAGCAGGGCGACCGCAGCGATCGCCAAGATCAAGGTAAGGTCATGCATCCTGTAAACTCTGCAAATTTGAGTACAGGAAGATAATGTAGCGTGTTCTCCATATGAATTCCATTGTGGGTTCTTCGGCTCGGCATAAAAAATTCATATATATCCAAGGCGCTACTGAGACAATTCTTTGTCTATTGTCTATCTAGGAGATACAGGCAAAACGTCTTTACGATTTCTTGATGTAAATGCTTTTGACGCACAATCGAATTCCTAACAGGCGCCATGATAGTTATGACCATGTACTTAAAGACAGGAGTGCCTGGAATGACGATGCGATTGAATGCGAAATTGCCACCAAGGCCAATGGCTGAAGCAGCCTTTATGGGAAAACCCCCGCTGCGCTCGTAACATCCGGTGTGCTTTTTGTCCTTCTGGCAGGCGCCGCAGGCTTCAGACTGTGGATTGCCTTCAACCACATGATGTGACGCGCGCACGAAATTTCGACCTCGAGGCGCCAGAGACACAACCAAAGAGAAAATACATGACCCACAGCATTGAAGAAGGATCGTCACGATTCAAGGGCGTTATGACCGCTCTCATAACGCCCTTCAAAAACGGCGTCGTCGACCATGACGCGCTCATCGATCTGGCGGACTGGCAGATCCAGTTCGGCATCAGCGCGCTTGTTGCCTGCGGAACAACAGGTGAAGCGCCTACGCTTGCCTGGGACGAGCGGCTGAAGATCATCAGAGCTTGTGTAAAAGCTTCCCACGGACGGGTCCCCGTTATTGCCGGAACCGGCACGAACAGCACAGAACTGACCATTGCCCACACGTCAGCGGCCCAATCGTGCGGCGCTGACGCAGCTCTTGTCGTCACGCCCTATTACAACAAGCCAAGCCAGGAAGGCATTGTCTGTCACTACGAGGCAATCGCACAGCGTGTGGATTTGCCGCTCATCGTCTACAACGTGCCATCGCGGACCGGCGTTGACCTTTCATTGGCGACAATCGCCAGGCTTGCCGAAATCCCCTCGATCATCGGTCTAAAGGACGCCACAGGCGAAGTCAGGCGCGTTGAGGAAATGCGCCGCGCGTTTGAAGACCGCTTCATCCTTTTGTCGGGGCACGATGCGACCTCGCACGCGTTCAACCTGTCGGGCGGCGATGGCACCATTTCTGTGGTTGCCAACGTCCTGCCGCATGTCTTTGTCGCCCTGCACAATGCCTGTATGAAGCGCGACTGGTCGACGGCGAGGTACATCCAGGACAGATTGCAGGCCCTCTACAAGGCATTTGATCTCGATCCCAATCCTTGCCCCATCAAATACGCGCTCAAGTACCGTCGTGGCATGAGTGACGCGGTTCGTCTTCCGCTTGTGCCTGTTTCACCGGATACGGCCGAGAAGATCAGGATCGCACTGGATCGGCTCTGTAGACCCGTGAGCCAGGATCAAAGCGATCCGGCCGATGCGGTTTTCATATCGTGCGAAAGTACTTCGCCGACTGAGCCAACGCCCCTCGCCTGGCGGCTCTAGGGCGAGAATCCGTGCGGTAACAAGTCGTTGCCCGATCTGAACCCAACAACAACGCAACGCCATTTGGCCCGCTTCGGGTCTTGCTTGAAGCTGAAAGTGAAGAACCATGGGATATGCTTTGAAAAATCGCGATAATCCGGACAATTGTTGCCGCTTTTTTGTCGGTCGGTCTCTTGACGGCTGCTGGATCGTTTGCGACCGGATGCGCCGGGTCGGCGGTTACTTCGCCGACAAGGACTCAGCCGTCCATTTTGCGCTCGCCGAAAGTGAGCACCAGCCAGGGGCGGTGTGGTGCGCCCATGATGATGATTGCCTCATCTCCGACCCGTGGGGCGATCTGAGCACGGTGGCGCACGCCCATCGGGCCGTCAGACCAGAAAAGAGGGCGCGCGCTTGCCGCAGTCGTCAACGGGACGATGCTCCCCGGAAATACGCCTGACGATGATGACGCCTTTTTTCAAGGGCACCGGCTGGTGGGCGACGGTCATGAGATTGTTCGACCGCCGCCTGCTTGGCATTTTGCTTGTCATCGCCCTGATCATTGCCGCCGGGGTTACTACGCACCGGCCCGTTCGCACGTCCTCTTTGGTTTCGAGCCAAAGGTTTCCTACGGCTCTGCAACAAAACGGGCATAGAGCGAGGGTGCATCATTCGCAGCCCGTATAGCATCGAGCACACGCGGCGAGCGCAGCTTCCTGGCAAACAGTGCCAGGACACCGAGGTGTTTGTTCGGCTCCTCGTCCGGGGTCAGCAACACAAAAACAACGTCGATCGGCATATCGTCGATCGATTCAAAGTCGATCGGGTTCTTTAATTTTGCAAGCAATCCGATTGGCTTGGCAAGGCCGCCAATGCGCGTATGCGGAATGGCAATACCCTGCCCGATCCCGGTCGACCCGAGACTTTCCCGCTTTTGCAATGCACCCAGGATCGCATCTGCGGCAAGCCCCGATAGTTCGCTCGCACGTGCCGACATCAATTGTAGTACCTCCAGTTTGGACGCGGCGTCCACATCCGCAAGCACACTGTCTGCTGTGATAAAGTCGGCTAGTTTCATTTCGAACTCTCATTTCAGTGTTCAGCCGCGCGGGTGCGAGGAGCCCGCGCGATTTTTATTCCATTTCCTTGAGGCGATAACCGACCCCGGTTTCGGTTATGATATATTGCGGCTGATCGGGCAATCGTTCGATTTTCTGTCGAAGCTGGCGCACGTAAACGCGCAGATACTGTACATCCGTTGTGTCTCCCCAGACCCGCTCCAACAAAAAGCGGTGGGTCAGGGCCTTGCCTGCATGCTGGACGAGGACGCGCAGGATTTCATATTCCTTTGGCGATAGCTTGATCTCGTTACCATCGACCTTGACAATACGCTTGACCAGATCAACGGAAAGCCCGCCGGTCTCGAAGACCGGTCTCTCGCCGTGCTGTTGCAGCCGGTGACGCAAGGCGACGCGGATACGCGCGACCAGTTCATTCATCCCGAAAGGCTTTGTCACATAGTCGTCGGCCCCAAGTTCGAGCGCTTCGACGATTCCTCTCTCGTCGGTCCGGCTCGAAAGAATGACAACCGGAAGTTCGGAGCCTTCATCGCGCCACCTGCGAAGCAACTCGTGGCCGGAAATGTCGGGAAGTCCAAGATCAAGAAGAATGAGGTCGGGTTGCATCACCCGCACCTGTTCGATCGCGGCCCGGCCATTTTCAGCCTCGAGGAGGTTGTAGCCCTGCGTGCTGAGGCCAACGCGCAGCAATTTGCGGATCGGAGCCTCGTCATCGACGACCAGGATTTTGACGCTCGCATTTGTCATGGGTGGTCTTCCAGTTTTGGCGTTTCCTTGGGTATTGGCATTTTGATCGTGAAGATTGCGCCGGAGCGGTCGGTTCGCCTTGTCGCCCCAATGGTCCCCCCCATGGCTTCGATAAAGCCGCGAGAAATCGATAGGCCAAGCCCGGTTCCGGCAGAGACGTGATCGCTCTTCCTCACGCGATAAAAAGTATCGAAAACCCGCTCCAGATCCGCCTCTGGTATGCCCGGTCCCTCGTCCATGACCTGGAGGATGACCGAGCCATCATCCGCCCACGCCTGAATTCGTATCAATGACCCTTCCGGTGCATATTTCGAGGCATTGTCCAATAGGTTGAAGAGTACTTGTTCGAACAGCACGGGATCGACCCTCAACATCGGGAGATTCGCCGGGATCACAACCTCAGTCCGATGCTTGCCGGTGATCTTCTTTGCCCGGCTTAGCGCAGTCCCGACGATGTCGCCGGCATCGTGAAATGCGAAATTTGGTTCCATTGCGCCGGATTCGATTCTCGTCATGTCGAGGAGGTTTGCGATAAAGCGATTGAGGCGCTCAGACTCGTCGATAACAGTCGAGAGCAACTCCGCACGCGCCTCGTCTGGAAGGGCGGGCGCAAATTCCTTTAGCGCGCCGGCTGCCCCCATGATCGAGGCAAGCGGCGTCTTCAAATCGTGGGAGATCGACGTCAAAAGCGCAGAGCGAAGGCGGTCGGCTTCCGCCGCAAGCTTGGCGCGGTCGACATCTGCGGCAAGCTGTGTCCGTTCGATGGCAACTGCCGCCTGGTCGGCCAGGGCGTCGAGCAGGCGCTGTTGTTCAGGCGACAGGAGCGGACCCTGCTTGTCGCTGTCGAGGCCGATGACGCCAACGGCCATCCGGCCTGTTCGCAAGGGAAGATACAGGCGCTTTGCTCCGGGAAGCGTATCGGCTCCCCGACCCGCGGCGCGATTGTTCTCAAAGGCCCAGCGCGCGGCCGCAATATCGGCATCATCGAGGGTGTCATCCGGCGGATAGCCGGCCTTCACTTCGATCCTGCCATCCTCCGGTAGAAGCAGGACAACGCGCAGTTTCAGCATCGACGCAATCTGGAACGCCGTGGCCCAAAGGACATCGTCGAGCGTACCGGTTCCTGCGAGCTTCCTGCTGAAGAGATAGAGGTCTTCTGTTGTACGCGCGCGCTGCCGCGCTGCTGCTGCCTGGCGCTGAACCCGGGCGGTCAGGTTGCTGGCAATCACTGCAACACAGAAGAAGAACCCGAGCGCGATGACGCTTTCTGGATCGCTGATGACGAGCGTGTAAAGCGGCTCGAGAAAGAAGAAATTGAGCACTGCCGCACTTAAGACGGAAGCAAAGAGCGCTGGCCAGAGACCGACGGTCACGGCCGAGGCCAGAACTGCCATGAGAAAGACAAGGGCGATGTTGCGCACATCGAGCACGCGCGACAACAGCAAACCGACAGCCAATGCGCCGATAACATAACCGGTGCTCATGAGATAGGGTTTGAGTTCGAAGCCTCGGCTTTGCGCCTGCTCCGCGGCACGCCGCACGGCGGGGTTTTCTTCGCCACTTCCGGAGATGACGTGGACGCTGATATTACCGGCACGGCGGATCAGATCATGCGATACGGACCCTTCGAACAACTCGCGCCAACGGGACTTGTCCGGCTTTCCGGTGACAATGTGGGTGACATTGTTCTCCCTGGCATAGCGGGCAATATCCTCGGCTGCATCCCGGCCTGGCAGCGTAATGGCATCGCCGCCCAGCTGGGTCGCCAGCCGCAGCGTCGACGCGATCCGGTCCCTGCCCGCCTCAGAAAGGCGGCTGGAGCTCTGGGTTTCAACATGCACCGCCATCCAGGGCGCACGAAGCCGGTCTGCAAGGCGGCGGGCATAGCGCACGAGCGAGGGTCCGCGCGGCTGCTCATCGATGCAAACAAGAACCCGGTCGCCGGCAGCCCACGGACCTGGTATCGCATTTGCCTGCATGTGGGTGAGGAGTTGGTCATCGACACGCTGGGCCGTTCGTCTCAGCGCAAGCTCCCGAAGCGCCGTCAAGTTGCCGGGCGAGAAGTAATTTTCGATCGCGCGTTTGGCGGTGACGGGAACATAGACCTTGCCCTCATGCAGGCGCTTTATCAGATCAGCCGGCGTCAGGTCGATAACTTCGACCTCGTCTGCTTCGTCGATGACGGAATCCGGCACTGTTTCGCGGACGCGCACCTTGGTGATCTGCGCAACAACGTCATTGAGACTTTCGACATGCTGAATGTTCATCGTCGAATAGACGTCGATATCGTGGGTCAGGAGCTCCTGAACGTCGATATATCGTTTCGGGTGCCGGCTGCCGGGCGCATTAGTGTGGGCAAGTTCGTCGACCAGGACAAGATCTGGCCGGCGCGCAAGGATCGCGTCGAGGTCCATTTCTTCGAGGTGATGGTCCTTGTAGTTGACCTTTCTGCGGGCGATGACTTCAAATCCGTCGACCAGGGCCTGCGTTTCCTTGCGGCCGTGGGTCTCCACGACGCCGATCACCACATCTCTTCTGTCGGCAATTGCCGCCCGGCCGGCCATCAGCATTTCGTAGGTCTTGCCAACACCGGGGGCGGCCCCGAGAAAAATCTTCAACCGTCCGCGCGTCTCACGTTCCGCGTTCTCAAGAAGAGCATCGGGCGATGGTCTTCTTTCCCTATCGCGGCGGTCATCGGGCATGTCTGGTTCTTTCTGCAAGAGACGGGGAACGTGATGGCATTCCCCGACTCCTATTCAACTACTGTGCCTTGACGCCATCAAGCGCCAGGTTCAATGCGAGCACGTTGACAACCGGCTCGCCCATGAAGGCGAGTTCGCGGCCCTCAACATGCTGGTCTACGATTTGACGGATGCTGGCCTCGTCGCTACCGCGTGCCTTTGCCACGCGCGGCACCTGGAAATAGGCAGCTTCCGGTGAGATGTGCGGATCAAGACCGCTTCCGGAAGTCGTGACCAAATCCATCGGCACGGGCGCATTGGGGTTGGTTTCCTTCAGCGCCGCTGCGTCGGCCTTGATCCGCTCGATCAGCTTGGAACTGCTGGGGCCGAGATTGGAGCCACTGGAAGCGGCGGCGTTATAACCATCGCCGGCAGCAGATGGTCTTGCGTGGAAGTACTTGTCACTGGTAAAGGCTTGCCCGATCAATTCGGAGCCAATGACAGTGCCATCTTTCTCGATCAGACTGCCATTGGCCTGCCGCGGGAACAGAATTTGCGCGATGCCAGTCATTCCTAAAGGATAGATCAGGCCGGTAATCACCGTGAGGGCGATTATCATGATGATCGCAGGTTTGAGTTGTTTCAACATGGAAATGATCCTTTACGCGAGCCCGAGACTGGTGATGACCACGTCGATGGCCTTGATGCCGATGAAGGGTACAATGATGCCGCCGAGGCCATAGATGAGAAGGTTGCGGCTCAGCAGCGCGCCCGCACCGATCGGGCGATACTTCACCCCCTTCAGCGATAGTGGGATGAGCGCGACAATGATTAGCGCATTGAAGATGATTGCCGAGAGGATGGCGCTCTGCGGGCTCTGTAGGCCCATGATATTGAGCGCGCCGAGCTGCGGATAGAACGCCAGGAACATTGCCGGTATAATGGCAAAGTATTTCGCGATATCATTGGCGATGGAGAATGTCGTCAGCGCACCGCGGGTCATCAGCAACTGCTTGCCGATACCGACGATCTCGATGAGCTTGGTCGGATCGCTGTCAAGATCCACCATGTTGCCGGCTTCGCGCGCCGCCATGGTACCAGTGTTCATGGCCACGCCAACATCCGCCTGCGCCAGCGCGGGAGCATCGTTGGTGCCGTCGCCGCACATGGCGACGAGCTTGCCTTTCGCCTGTTCGTCGCGGATGAGCGTCAACTTGTTTTCCGGTGTCGCCTGAGCGAGGAAATCGTCGACGCCGGCTTCCGCCGCAATGGCTGCTGCCGTCAACGGGTTGTCGCCGGTGATCATGACCGTTCTGATGCCCATCTGCCGCAGTTCAGCAAAGCGCTCGCGAATGCCGCCCTTGACGATATCCTTGAGGTGAACGATGCCGAGAAGTTTGCCATCGCGCGCCACGGCGAGCGGCGTGCCGCCGGCCTTGGCGATCTGGTCGGCAATGGCCTGCAGATCGCGAACGGTTGCACCACTCGGGCGTGGAGCAATGCTCGCGACTGCTCCGGCCGTTGCCACAACCGCAGCGGGCGACTGATCGACATAAGCGAGGATGGCTTCGACGGCACCCTTGCGGATCGAGGATCCTTCAATGTCGACACCGCTCATGCGGCTTTGCGCGGTGAACGGCACGAAGTGGGCATGCAGGGTTTGCATGTCGTGGCCGCGTATGTCGTATTTCTCTTTCGCAAGCACCACGATCGAACGGCCTTCAGGCGTTTCGTCAGCGAGTGAGGCGAGCTGGGCGGCCTCGGCGAGGTCCCAGTCCGTTACACCCTTGACCGGGAGAAACTCGGTGGCCTGACGGTTGCCAAAGGTGATCGTGCCGGTCTTGTCGAGCAGCAGGGTATCGACGTCGCCGGCGGCTTCGACGGCGCGTCCGGACATGGCAAGCACATTGAATTGGATCAGCCGGTCCATGCCGGCGATACCGATCGCCGACAGCAGTGCGCCGATCGTCGTCGGGATCAATGTCACGAACAGGGCGACCAGTACCACGATCGGAATGGCACCGCCTGCATAGCTGGCAAAGCTAGGGATGGTCGCCGTAGCAAGGACGAAGATCAGCGTCATGCCGGCGAGCAGAATGTTCAGGGCAATCTCGTTGGGTGTCTTTTGCCGTTCCGCACCTTCAACGAGCGCAATCATCCGGTCGATGAAGGTCGAGCCCGCTGCCGCCGTAATGCGCACACGCAGCCAGTCCGAGAGCACTTGCGTGCCCCCCGTGACAGCCGAGCGATCGCCACCCGACTCGCGGATGACGGGAGCGGATTCGCCGGTGATCGCCGACTCGTTGACCGAGGCGACACCTTCGATGACTTCACCATCGGAGGGAACAATGTCGCCGGCTTCAACGAAGACAAGGTCGCCGACCTTCAGGCTGGTGCCGGGCACCAGTTTGAAGCTGGTACTGTTCTCATCGGAGAGCAGCTTTGCCTGGGTCTCGGTCCGGGTCTTGCGCAGCGAATCCGCCTGCGCCTTGCCACGGCCTTCTGCGACCGCTTCTGCGAAATTGGCAAAGAGCACGGTAAACCAGAGCCAGAGGATGATCTGGAAGGTGAATCCGAGGCTTTGTCCCCCAGTCGCCACGTCTTTGAGGAAAAGTACCGTGGTCAAGAATGAAACCACGGCGACAACAAACATCACCGGATTTCTGGCGAGACTGCGCGGGTTCAGCTTTCTGAAAGCGCCACCGATGGCGGGTAACAATATGCGAGAATCCATAAGGCTCGCGGATTTGGACTGGCTCATGAGAGACTCCAGCTATAAAGATGAATGAGGGCATATGCGGCGAGCCAGATCAACAGCGTCATCAGCGTCATGCCGACGATGATGTCCGAGGCGCGCACGCGCTTGGCAGCGCCCCGCGCCAATTTTCTGGCGCGGGTTTGCGGGTTGAATTGCAGGTAACCGTGACGCATGGCGGGCTCCATCAGAACGTCTGACCGAGACCGATGGCGAGGTGTTCGACAATCGGTCCGACGGCGAGCGCCGGAAAGAAGGTAAGACCGCCAACGATCAGGATGACACCGACAAGCAGGCCAACGAACAGTGAGCCATGTGTCGGGAACGTGCCGGCGGATTCCGGAACCGTCTTCTTCACAACCAGCGAACCTGCGATCGCCAAAGCCGGGATGATGACAAAGAACCGGCCCATCCACATTCCGGTGCCGAGTGTGAGGTTGTACCAGGGCGTATTGCCGGTCAGCCCACCGAAAGCCGAACCATTGTTTGCGGCTGCCGAGGTGTAGGCGTAGAGGATTTCGGAGAAGCCGTGCGGGCCGGCATTGGCGATAGACGCGACCGCGGATGGCAGAATACTGGCAATCGCCGTGAAGCCCAGCATCGCCAAAGGCAGACACAGGACAGCCAGCATGGCCATCTTGACTTCCTTGGCCTCGATTTTTTTTCCGAGATACTCAGGCGTGCGCCCGACCATCAGACCGGCCACGAAGACGGCAATGATCACATAGAGCAGGATGCCATAAAAGCCGGCACCGACACCACCAAAGATCACTTCGCCGAGCATCATATTAATGAGCGGGATCATGCCGCTGATCGCCATGAAGCTGTCATGCATGGCATTGACGGCACCGCACGACGCAGCAGTCGTAATTACGGCAAACAGCGCAGAAAGGGGGATGCCGAAGCGTGCTTCCTTGCCCTCCATGTTGCCGCCATCAATGCCGAGTGCATGTACCAGTGGATTACCGGCGGCCTCACCCCAATAACAGACGGCTACGCCGGCGACGAACAGCGCGCCCATGGCAGCGAAGATCGCCCAGCCCTGGCGCTGGTTGCCGGCCATGCGGCCGAACACATTGGTCAAGGCTGCACCGATCGCGAAGATCGTCACCATCTGAATCAGGTTGGAGATGGCATCGGGATTTTCGAAGGGATGCGCCGAATTGGCGTTAAAGAAGCCGCCGCCATTGGTGCCGAGCATCTTGATGGCGAGCTGCGAGGCAACCGGGCCGACGGCGATCGTCTGCTTGGCGCCTTCCAGTGTTGTCGCCTCGATATAGGTTCCCAGTGTTTGCGGAACGCCGAGGTAAACATAGACGAGCGTCAGGACGATACAAAGTGGCAGCAGGATATAGAGCGTGCAACGGGTCAGATCGACCCAGAAGTTGCCGATCGACTTGCCTGACGCACGCGTAAAACCGCGGATCAGTGCTATGGCGATGGCAATGCCGCTTGCCGCCGAAACGAAGTTCTGCACGGTGAGCCCGGCCATTTGCACGAGATAGGACATCGTGCTTTCGCCGCCATAATTCTGCCAGTTGGTGTTTGTGACGAAGCTTACGGCCGTATTGAACGCAAGATTGGGTTCAGTCGCGCCCATTCCCGCGGGATTGTAGGGCAAGCCGCCCTGGAGCCGTTGCAGAAGATAAAGAACGATAAACCCCGCCAGGCTGAAAAACAGCAGCGCGGCCGTGTATGTCGTCCAATGCTGTTCCTCGCGTTCGCTTGTGCCGGCGAGACGGTAAAGGCCCCGCTCAAGTGGGACGAAAACGGGCGAGAGCAATGTCCGCTCGCCGTTGAAGACACGCGTCATGTAACCGCCGAGCGGTTTGACGAGCAAAATGATGATCCCGCAGTAAACGAGGATCTGTATCCAACCGTTGAGAGTCATGGGTAAAGCTTTCCAAGCCTGACATCAGCGCATAACCCGGAAAGTCGACCTCGATCTCCGGAAAAGCGTTATACGCAATTCAAAGTGTTGTGCATTCGATCGGACGCGCCGTCTTGCGATCAGAAACGCTCCGGGCGCAGAAGCGCGTAAGTTAGGTAGACAAGCAGGAACAGTGTCACAGCCCCGCCGAGGATATAGTCGACAGTCATTTTGCCGATCCTCCGGTTAAAGATTGTCGCAGGCTTTGGTGTAAGCCAGTGACAGGATTAAGAACAAAATGCCCATCCCGAGAACAACGATGTCCATCGTCGATAACTCCTTTTTCCATGACCGCGTTACACGTCCGATTGGGCGTGAAAGCACGCAGCAAAACTGCACGGTTCCAAAATCAGATCGATCTTGAATTACGCGCCGATTGTCCCGTGCGTGCCCGATCACTCGGGCTCGCAGGGACGTGAATAACTCAATCAGTTCCCGCTCAAGACATGATTGCCCAAGCTTGGTGATCGCGCGGAGTATGACTCAAAATGAGATTTGAATTCGAGATGGCGTCAATAGGTTTGATATAAAGATACTATAAGGATTTATTGACCTGATGCCACTTGAGACCGTTCTGATCTTCGCGCTTCGCAGCTACGATCTCCAGATGCGTCACCGAACTCTTGACGGTTAATCTCGTTGGAACATTCGCATAGTCTCCCATCTACTATCCGGTTCGGATAACAGCTCCTACGCGACCACCTCAGCCGCCGCCATCAGCTTGTGGCGAGCCAGCTGCCCAGTAAGATAACCGCCACTCCAGCCAAGATAACGAGCCACAGGCGCACGAAGACACCGAGCTCCTCGCGGTAACCCGCGGGAATGACCTCTGGGTTGCGGGGTGGCAATGAAACGCGCCTTTCATGCTGCAAATGCTGGGTTGCATAATAAATTCCCGAGCGCGGAAGCATCTTGTCATCCTTCTTGTTCCGGTACCGTGCATTGGTGCGGCAGGAACACGCCGAACACGGGCAATTGCACCATCGCAAGATAGAAGAGAACGGATTTTTTTTCGATTGGACCGAAATATAGAAGACATAAGAATGCTATATTGATTTGTGCTATATAGTATAAATATATACCTATTTGTTATGTTCAGGACATTTGTGCCCGCCGGCGCCATGATAGTGCCCATGTCCGCCATGGGAATGGCCGTGATCTTGGTCGCCAAAGCAAAACCAAGCGCGAAGAGTTTGGTTGAGAGCGGCTAACGATACCGACTTGCTCATAGGAATTTCGTGATCGCCTTGAGTTCAGAGAGTTGATCGCGCTGATCAGAGCCGGCTGCGCCAACCAGACAATGGTCGATATGATCACGGATGAACGTATCCTTGGCGCTCGCCAATGCGCTGGTCGCGGCCGCGGGCTGTTGGGCGACATCCACACAAGAGCGTTTGGATTTAATCATCGCGACAATGCTCCGCACCTGAAGACTGGTCAACGGGTCCAGTCTACGGGCGATGAGTGCCGGCGTCCGGTTTCTGCTTGCTTGCAGGCTGTTGCTTGGATGAACAGAAGGGCAACCTTGCGTGACATTGCGAACTTTGCTGCGGAACGCCTTGTGCGAGAACCTGTCTAGGGCCCCGCCCACACGCTCCAGGATGTCCGCCATTCTGTTGATCATCGCCTCCAGAATGCCGAGCATGGCCATTTCGCCGGACGTACAGGCCGGGCCGCCCGGTTTCTGGATTCTCTGGGCGAAAAAAGTAAAGGGCATTGGTTCAGAATAGCGGACGGTAACGAGACTGCCGCCCTTCAACACGAAGGTGATGGGTGTCTTTGCGGGCTCTCCCGAGTCAAGTTCGCTTAGAGCCGTGACCGTCATGAACTCCGCGTCTTTTCCATTGTAGAGGCGCGCCGAGGGTTCGATTTCGTCCATTTCCGCCCGTGTCGGAAAGGAAACCGACAGGCACTGCTCGACATAATTGTCTTCCTTGCGGGTCGGTTTGTAGAGGTCATACCAGATGGCTCCCAACTGGCATGCCGGTAATACCTCACCTTCGGTATGGATCGCGGAAGACAGGATCCGATCGCTCTCTTGCGTATAGATGCTCAGCATACGAAACCCCTTTCGGCAGCGCTTACGGCCAGCGAGCAGGAGCCTTGCTGATCAGGCGTCCCGCAGTGCCAGCGAATGTGTCAATCGACTTCGACAGTCGGCGTCCATTGTCTATATCCTTGAATTCGGTGACGGATCATAAGACCATTGCCTGATCGTGCTATGGGGCGATGGCGTGCCCAAGTCAATGCATATGGGGGCGCAGGCGGTTTTGGACTCCATGACCCGAAATCCTGATACGCTCAACACATGCTTGTCTAAGGGCCAAGCTTTGTGACAGCCTTTGTCATTCGGATGGTCGTGATGCTTGTCAACGTGGAAGCATTCGTCTTGCAAGCGGTTTTTGGAGGTGAGCATCAATGGAGCCCTCGACCCCGGCCTCGCCTGTCGAACCGCCCCTGCGCACCCGCACCAGCTTTTTGCGAACACTAGGCCCCGGGCTCATCACGGGCGCAGCCGATGACGATCCGAGCGGTATCGCCACCTACAGCCAGGTCGGTGCGCAGTTTGGCTATTCGCTCGCCTGGACGATACCATTCAGCTTTCCTCTCCTGGCGGTGACGCAAGGGATCAGTGCCGGCATTGGGGCTGTGACAGGGCAAGGCATCGCTCAGAACCTTCGACGACACTATTCGCCCTGGGTGTTGCGTTTCGCGGTGCTTCTTCTGCTCATCGCCAACACTATCAACCTTGGCGCAGACCTCAGCGCCATGGGGGCAGCACTGGAATTGCTCGTCGGCGGCTCGCATCATCTTTATGCCGTGGTCTTCGCGCTCACCTGCGTCTTTCTTGAAATTTTCATCAGCTACAATCGCTACGTCAACGTGCTTAAATGGCTGACCTTGTCGCTTCTGGCCTATGTGGCAGTGGTGCTGTCGGTGAACGTGCCGTGGAGCAAGGCACTGTATGATTTGCTCGTACCGCAAATCACCTTTGACAGCGACCATGCTATGGCATTGATTGCCATCCTTGGCACCTCCATCAGTCCCTACCTCTTTTTCTGGCAAGCGGGTGAGGAGGTCGAGGAGCAGCATCGGCGACACCGACTGCGCCTTAGTGCCAACTCTCACGCTGCCGGACCGGAGCTTGCACGCATTCGCGGCGATACCCTATTCGGAATGGGTTTTTCCCATCTTGTGGCCATGTTCATCATCATTGCCACTGCAGCGACGCTTAATGCCAACGGGATAACGCAGATTGAGACTTCATCTCAGGCGGCCGAGGCCCTTCGTCCGATTGCCGGCGACTTTGCGTTCGCCGTTTTCGCGATCGGCATTATCGGAACCGGGCTGTTGGCCGTGCCTGTTCTCGCCGGATCCGCAGCCTATGCCGTGGCGGAAATGTTTCGCTGGCCCGAAGGACTGGATCGGCGTCCCCGCGAAGCCAAGGCTTTCTACGCCACCATCGCGGCCGCGACGCTCGGCGGCGTCACCTTGACGTTCGTTGGCCTGGACCCGATCCGGGCGCTTTACTGGAGCGCGGTGATCAACGGGATTCTCGCGGCGCCCCTGATGGCAATCATGATGGCAATCGCCATGAATCCGCGGATCATGGGCCGGCTGACCTTGCCCCGTTGGATGGTGTTCGGCGGCAGCCTGGCTACGCTGGTCATGGCGTTGGCCTCCATAGGGTTTTTCGTCCTGTGAGCTGCTGGTACCGACGTAGACATGTCGAGAAGGAACTGACCATTCTGGAGTGCGCCGCATCGCATCTAATTGGCTCGAGCGGGACCGCCGACGAAGACCGACCCCTCCGCCGACTATCTCTTCAGGGGATGTGAAACGCAATCCTGTCTACCGGTGGGGTCAGGCACCACTATTTATTCCACTCAGAGGCAATTACAGCACGACAGAAGCTCGCGGCAGGCTTACCAATTTACGCGATTCATTTGCAGACAAAATGAGCGCGCTAAAATGGAATGCAGGCTCGTGTCACTCAATCTGGGGACAGGTGCGGTTAATCCGGGCACGCATCATTTTTCGGTTGCAACTAATCTGGGCAGGAAATCGTCTGAATTGCCGGTACGCCACATTTCGAATGCGAGCCGCTACAATTAGGTGTCGGCCGGTGTTCGCCTTGCTCCTTCCCGGATGCAAGCTCGATGGGAGATATCGGTGGATTCGCATTTCTTGCGGCCCGCGCGCGACTGGAGTGGTATACTCCACGAGCTTATCGCGGCCCCGGCCCCATGGTAAAGGTCTGGCATGGCGCGTTATTGGGCAGGAGTTTAACCAATGACCAGTGTTAAATCGCAGCGACAACCGGACATTCCAGCGCTGCCGGATAATGATCCGCTTTCGGGCTCTGCAGCATCCGGGGATCCTGGTGTGGTGGGCTATGTTGCTTCGTTTGTCATGACCGCCGTGGCGACGATCGTGGCCATTGGGGTCGACCGGGGAGTGACAATCCCGAACCTCTCCCTCGTATTCGTAGTGCCGGTAATCATCGCGGGCGTTGGCTTCGGCCTGGGGCCCTCCCTCGGCTCGGCCGTACTTGGTGCTCTCGCCTACAATTTCTTTTTGACAGAGCCCCGTTACACACTGGTTGTCAACGATCCGGCAAACATCTGGGCGATTGGTCTGCTTTTTCTCGTCGGACTGATCGTGAGTGGCGTTGCCTTCACCGCCAGACGGAGGGCGGCCGATGCAGCGTTCCTGAGAAAGCAGGCATCTATCCTGCAAGGCTACAGCCGCGACGTCGTGGTAGCCGACAATGCGCAGGCGATCGTCTCAATAACGGCACAAGCTCTGGCAGTACTCTTCCAAGTTCCTGTCGTCGTGATGCTGATGACTGAGAGCGAGGTGGTTTCCGTCAAAATTCTTGGCGGCGTAGAGCCGATGGAGGCCGAATTCGAGGCGGCACGATCGTCGTTGAGGACGGGAACCGTCACGCCCGCTGGGCTCTATCCGACTTTATCCTCACGCTTTGACTTTTGGCCCGTGGCACCTTCGGTGGGCGAGCGCGCTGTCATTGGCCTTGCATTCGACCCCGATGAACGTCCTTCAGCGCCCGATACGTGGGTCGACATCGTTGGTGGTGTTTTCGCGCTGGCGCTTTACCGCCAGCATTACTGGGTTAGCCGCAATGTCCGGCCGGCAAGCTGAACGAAAGGCAGCCATGCAGAAGGAAGGTTAGCAATCAAACATTGCGGTTCTTCCGAACCATGGCGAAGTGCATCCGCGACTGAATAGCGATCGTATCGGCGGTGACTTTGCAATACTGGAAACGTCGGCGCCCGGTTTCGTTGCATGGCTTTCATTTTGTGCCGACGAATACGTCCTTCTTCGCCGAACAAACCGACCTTGACTGTGAGGTCTATCGGCTCGGGCACCTGCTCAAACAGATTTGCCCGATGGCGCCGACACTGAGGATCGTCGCATAGAACAAAAGCCGGGTCAGCATTTTCATCGACGTTTATTGTCTGCGCCCGCGCAGCCGAACTGAAAAAGCTTGCGCACTTGGCTGTATGTCTCAAGGTAGCTTTTGCATTTGTGGATATTTTGAGTGCGTTGAGCTTATCAAGAGGGTGACTGGATGAGCGCCCACCCCGCCCCCGTGCGCGCGATCCCTGGCTCGACATGGGATCGGTGAAACTCCCATAACGTACGGCGAGGATTGCCTCAGCTCATGGGGCCAGCAATACGAGGCAGCGTGTCACACCGCGCAAGGCCGCCCCCGCCGTCACCAGACGCCCGGGACCAATCTCCACCGCACGCGACGGGAATATTCGTCATATCCAGGAAGCTCAGCCCGCAACAGCTCGTCTTCCCATGACGTGCGCACGACGAGTAGCACCGCCGCCAGCGCGGCGGGCACGAGCGCCCAAAACGAGCCCAGCGCCAGCGCCATGCCGAAGAACAGGAACAACGCGGCGATATACCCGGGGTGACGTGCGAAACGGTAGGGACCGATATCGATCACACGCTGATGCCGCTCGGACTGGATCCGGACGCCCGGCTCGAAGAATGGATTCACCGCCTGCGCCCACCCGGTCACCGCGATGCCCGCCAGCACGCCGACGTAGCCCGATAGCACCGCCCAGGCCGGAACAGCCGACCAGTGGAACCGCCCGGCATCGAACGCCGCGACCGGCAGGATCGCCGCCATCGCTGGCAGGATGATCGAAAGCAGTGCCTTGTCCCAGCTTTTGGTGCCGGCCTGAAACCGGCTACGCGCGCGGTAGATTACAGAATTGACCCGCGCGAGCACGAGGGCCGAAGCGCCAAAAGCCAAAATCAGAACTGTAAGGAAAATCCATCCGGGTCGCCAGGCGATCGTGCCGGCCGGCAGGAAGATCAATCCAAGCAGCGAAACCGGCAAACCGATCGCATAGGCAATCGCTGTGCTGCGCGACATCGGGCTCGGCTCGCGGGGCGTTTCGGTCTGTTCCATGTTACTCACTCATTCGACGAATTTTTCCCAAAACCGGCTTTAGCCCAGGCGGGAACGCCGATCGATCGTGTCGATCAGGATCGTGGCTTCTTCACGCGCCACTGCCCGAGCGCTGTCTCCATAGCCTGGCGTATCGCCAGGTAGAATTCCGCCATTTCGTCGAGGCGGTGCCGTGTTGCTCCCGATGCGACGGTGCCCGCGCCGTTCTTGAGAAGATTGGCGAGCGCATCGAGCAGGCGGTTTTGTTCCGTCAGCATGCCCTCGTAATTGTCTGACACGGCGTACAAGGCGCGCTTGCTTCCGCGCTCGCCGTGGCGCCGGGCGAGCATATATGCCTCCAGCAATCGCGCGGCGACGCTAGCGCTGCTCTTGCTGATCTCGAGGTCGGCTGTGATGTGATCGAGGCTGACCGGCTCGGCGCAGAGCAGCAGATAGCCGTAAAGCCGCGCTGCTGTCTGGGGCACGCCCCAGGGCATTAGCAACCGTGCCGCATCCTCGATGAAGCGTTGCTCGGTGGTCGTCATGCGCTTGTTTGACATATTCGGCATGTCCCGAATATAACGTTTATAGAACGCATGTCCAATAACAGGACGCTGCAAAGATGGGGCCCCTGTTCTCCTTTGCGGCCAGCGCGCTCGCAATCATCGCCGGCAAGATCGCCGGTGTCGAACGTAGCGATCTGCCAGCGGCGGAGACATGTGGCATGCGAAGCGCCAAGGGATGCAGTAGCGATCAGACGAAAATGATCCATGCTGATTGCGACCGAGGCGACGACCACCACGCGCGCCACATACCCACGCCTCAAAGCCAGCCGCGCCGCTTGAAATAGAGATAAGGCAGAACCGCGGACAGAATCATCAGTACAAACGCCCAAGGGTAGCCGAACACCCATTTCAATTCGGGCATGTACTCACCCTTAAACCGCACTCTTGAGATTCACCCGCTTTTCCAGCTCGACTGCGCTCTCCTTGCGCTCGCTGTAGCGGTCGGTGAGATACCCCGAGACATCGCGCGTCAGCAGCGTGAACTTGACCAACTCCTCCATCACGTCCACGACCCGGTCGTAGTAAGAAGACGGTTTCATGCGACCATGCTCGTCGAATTCCTGATAGGCTTTGGCAACGGATGACTGGTTGGGAATTGTAATCATGCGCATCCAGCGTCCCAGCACCCGCATCTGGTTGACAGCGTTGAACGACTGTGAACCACCCGAGACCTGCATGACCGCAAGCGTGCGCCCTTGGGTCGGCCGAATAGCGCCAATCGCAAGCGGTATCCAGTCGATCTGCGACTTCATAACCCCGGACATGGCACCGTGCCGCTCGGGGCTGGTCCATACCTGGCCTTCAGACCAAAGCGACAATTCCCGCAGCTCCTTAACCTTCGGATGATCGGTTGGTGCGCCATCCGGAAGCGGAAGCCCGGCGGGATCATAGATCCGGGTCTCGGCACCGAAGTGTTCGAGCAGCCGTGCCGCCTCCTGCGTCAGTAGCCGGCTGTAGGACACTTTGCGCAAGGAACCGTAGAGCAGGAGGATGCGTGGACGGTGCACTGAGCGCGGAGCGGAGAGCTTGGAAGCATCCGGCACCTGCAGCTCGGCTACGGAGACATTGGGCAAATCAGACAACACGCTTTCCTTCGCTGTCGATGACGACCTCGCCGTCTTCCTTGGTGAAAGGAGCGTTCTGCGGGACTGGCAGTATCTCGAGAACCACCTCGGATGGACGGCTGAGGCGCACCCCTTTATCAGTGACGACGAAGGGGCGGTTTATCAGAATCGGATGCGCCTCCATTGCATCGAGCAATTGCTCATCCGTCAGCGATGGGTTGTCGAGGCCGAGCTCGGCATAGGGCGTGCCTTTTTCGCGGATCGCTTGCCGAACCGTGAGGCCGGCGCTGCGGATCAGGTTCTTCAGTTCCTGGCGGCTCGGCGGCGTCTTCAGATACTCGATGATCGTCGGCTCGATGCCCGCATTGCGGATCATGGCCAGCGCGTTTCGCGACGTGCCGCATTGCGGATTGTGGTAGATGGTGACGTTCATGGTTATGCAGCACCTTTCAGTTTGATGAGCGTTTCGGACTTGGCGCTCGATTCCGCCAGCATCCATCTGGCCAGCACCATCGCGATCAGCGCGCCGAGGAGTTCTGCAATGATAAAGCCGGGCAAATCGATAGGCCGGATGCCCGCGAAGGTGTTCGACAGCGCACGCGCGATGGCGACGGCGGGATTGGCAAACGATGTCGAGGCGGTGAACCAGTAGGCGGCAGTAATGTAAAGCCCGACCAGCCAGGGAACTGCGTCTGGCCGGAAACGAATACCGGCAAGAATGGTAAAGACGAGACCAAAAGCCGCCACGGCTTCCGCAGTCCACTGCCCGCTCCCGGTGCGGACCGTCGCCGAGATTTCGATGATGGGAAGGTCGAACATGGCGTGAGCCAGAAATGATCCCGCTATACCGCCCGCGATCTGCGCAATGATGTAGAAGATCGCTGCTTTCGGCTCAATCTTTCGCCGGAGTGCGAAGACCATCGTCACTGCCGGATTGAAATGCGCGCCTGAGATTGGACCCAAAATGGTGATCAGCACTACCAGGATCGCGCCAGTCGGGATCGTGTTGCCGAGCAGCGACAGCGCCACATCGTTGGTCAGCCGGTCGGCCATGATTCCGGAACCGACGACGGTAGCAACGAGCATCGCCGTGCCGAGTGCTTCTGCCGCGAGGCGGCGGGACAGGTCGGGCATGGCTTGCCTTAAATAGAAACGGACCGCGTCAGGACGGACGCTGTCGCAGGGCATAGGGTCGTGACCTGTGACGTTGCCATGATCGCGGCGGGCACAGCGGTTCGCTCAATCGGATGGAAGCCGAGTTTGCCGAAAAACGGTGCGGCCTCAGTCGTCAGGACATAACCAGTTTCCGCACCCTGAATGTCGGCATAGCGGAGCAACAGTCGCGTGATCGCGCTGCCGTGTCCGTGCTTTTGCGTTTCGGGCGGCACGGCGATCGAGCGCAGCAGCGCATCCTTGCCATAGAATTCGATACCGCCATATCCGACGCGATTGCCTTGTCGGTCGGAAAAACGAAAAAACTTTCCGCTGGATTGGCCCAAATCTTCAGTCGGAAGCGATGCCGAACGCAAAGTTGCGTCAAATTCATCGTCGATCGGACTTATCTCCTCAGCTTCCAGGCCCTCACGCCGCCCGATGGCTTGCAGCTTCGTAGTCAGCCACAGCCGATCGATGGAGTCGTGCCGCAGGTTGAGGAACGCCATGATCCTGTTTTTCATGTAGCGCGCGGCGAGCGAGAAAGCCCTTTCCTTTTCGATGTCCTTGCCTTCGACGGCGGCAGGATCTTCAATACCCCAGTGAGCGGTCAACGGGTGACCGGGCCAAATCGGGCAGGCCTCTCCCGCTGCGCTGTCGCAAACCGTGAAGATGAAATCCATCTCCGGCGCACCCGGTTCGGCGAATTCGTCCCAGCTTTTCGAACGGAAACCTTCCGTTGGATAGCCGAGCGCATCGAGAACCTTCAACGCAAATGGGTTGACCTCTCCCTTCGGCTGGCTGCCGGCAGAGTACGCGCGAAACCGCCCTTTGCCCTCCGTGTTCAAGATCGATTCTGCCAGGATCGAGCGCGCAGAGTTTCCGGTGCAGAGAAAGAGGACATTGTAGATGCGATCATGCATTGAAGTTCTCCTTGGGCGGGCAGCATGGAACGATGTCGGCAAGCAACGGCGCGCAGATGTCTGGATGCCCTGCGCAGCAATCCTTCAAGAGGAAATTGATGGCTTCGCGCAGGTTCTCGAAGTTGGCTCGGTAAATGATCGAGCGGCTCTGTCGTTCCGAGGAGATCAACCCCGCCCGCGTCAGGATCGCGAGATGGGTGGACATGGTGTTCTGAGGAACGTCCAGGACGCGCGACACCTCGCCAGCGGCAATGCCGCCCGGCTCATGCAACACGATGAGCTTGAACGCGTCCATGCGCGTTGTCTGTGCAAGAGCCGAAAATGCTTCGATCGTCTTATCTTTTTCCATATATCGAGAATTACAGATGCAACGAGAAAGAGTCAATATGCGAGGCGAGCTACCCGCGTTTGTGCCCGTTGAGCGGGCACGAACGCACGGTGCATCACGCCGTCGAATATTGGTTCGACTTGAACGACAGATGCTTGACGTTCTCCGGGGCGTCCGAAATTTTCCGAATGTTGGCCCAGGTCTGCTTGTAGTTGGGAAGCACCAATTCGTTGGTCCCAGCGTTGATCACATTGCCGACTGCGCCTGTCGGGTAGCCAAACAACATGAATGTCTCGCCCTTGCGGGCCGTCGGCGTCGGATAGACAATGGCCTGCGTCGAGCCGCTTTCGTTGTAGATTTCAACGAGGTCGCCATTACCGATGCTGAGCTCCTTCATGTCATCGGGACTCATTTCGATGAATGGATACGGCCAATGATCCATCACGAACTCATTTTCCTGGTCTAGGAACGCACTCTGCCAGATGAGGTTTGTGCGACCGTTGTTGATGAGGAATTTGTTGTTCTTTTTCTGGTCTTCCTTTCCCGGTGCCTGCAAACCTCGCCACTTGGTCTCGAGGAAAGTCGCCTTCCCGTCCTTCGTTCCGAACTTTCCGTCGGTATAGAGACGTTTGGTTCCTACGATCTTGCCGCCTTCAAAGGCGGTGGCCGGTTCCTGGAATCCATTGTTGCCCATCGCCCGAAGTCGGTCATATGTGACGAATTCACCTCCTTTGGCATTTTTGGTATAGCCATCGATGAATGCGTCTTCCTCAGACTTCCAGTCATAGCCCTTGAACTGGTCGGCGTATTTGGCATCGCCCATCTGACGAAGGACCCGCTCCATGTTTTGTGCCAGGCCGGCCGCGATCATGCAGTCAGGTTTGGATACACCGGGCGGATCCATGTAGCGCTCGACGAGTCGCATCCGCCGCTCACCGTTCATCGACGTCAGGTTCATTTCGCCCGATTCAGCCGCCGGCAACCATACATGGCTCGCGACACCGATCTTCGTCGGGATAATGTCGACATCGACCGAGAACAGACCGCCTGCATCGATTGCCGCGACGATCGCGTTCACCAAAGCTTCCTTGTCGCCGTAAGCGACACTGTTCATGGCGTCTTTCACAAGGTCGGTACGCTTCTTGTAGACGCGGTTGAACTCGTGCGCATTGAGCGTCGTCTTGTAGTGGTCGCAGGCCCAGATGTGGTGGACACCGCCCTTGCCTTCGATCAGCAACTTGTCGACGTAGGCGGCGGGCTTCCCCACATGGGCATCTGACGGTCGGACATACCCTTCCTGGTGCCCGCCCATACGCACGCATCCGCCGCCTTCGCGGCCGACATTGCCGGTCGCCAGCGCGACATTCACGAGAGCGGCGTTGGTGCGATAGTTGTCGTTGCCCCAGATCAGGCCCTTCTCGTAGGCGAACATCGTGCGCCGCCGCTTTCCGCCCTCCTTGGGTTCGGCGATCCAGGACGCGGACTGTTTGATCTGGTCGACAGTGAGACCCGTTATCGTGGCGGCTTCCTCCAGCGTCGTCTTGTTCTTCGTGACGGCATCTTCGAAGCCACTCGTGGACTTGGCGATGAAGTCCTTGTCGGTCCACCCCTGTTCGGCAACATACGTGAGCCAAGCATTGAACAGCACCATGTCCGTTCCGGAATTGATCGCCAGATGCATGACTTTGTCAGAGCCAGCCTCCGCTTCGGCCGCGTTTACGGAGACCGTTCGCCGCGGGTCGACGAAAATGATCCTTGCGCTCTCATGCGGCTCGTCGGGCAGCTGGGCCTTTTTCTTGTCGAGCGAAGTTCCACGCAGATTGGGGATCCAGTGGTTGAGGAAGTAGTTCGTCTGCGTTTCCAGCGGATTGTTGCCGACCGAGACGAGGGTGTCCGCCAGTTCGGCGTCCTCATAGCAGTTGTTCAGTTCACCGACCCCCATGTCGCGTGTCGCGTGAACCTCGGAATTGTAGGCCGGCCGGTTATGAATACGGATGTTCTTGATCTTCATGGATTCGAAGTAGAGTTTGCCCGTGCCCCAAGTGTTTTCGTAGCCGCCGGCTGAACCACCATGATCGAAGACCGAGACGAACAGGCCGTCCTCACCCTGTTTCTTGATCACTGCTGCAGTGACGCGTGCGACTAGATCGAGGGCGTCGTCCCATGTCGTCGGCTGCATCTGGCCGTACCGCCATACCATGGGCGTGGTCAGCCGCTGCTGCTGGGTTCCTCGGGCACGACTGAAGCGGGTCTCGCCCATCCTCGCGCCGCGCACCGATCCCAGTCCGGAATTCACTTCGCACGAATGGTCGGGCTTGATGACGATGTGAACGTCCTCGCCGTTCTGTTGAACGATGTTGTACATTGCCGGCGCGTACCATGCGTCGGTCTCGGCGGCCTGCTGTTTTGCAAGGTCGAGGCCGAACACGTTCTTGGCGGGATCGGTTCCGCCCTGCTTGTTAATCGGCCATGTGTATGCGTGATATCCGCACCCCACGATGCAGTAATGACACGTCACATTGTGTTTTTTGGCGTCGGCCGGGATAATCGGCAAACGATCCGTTTGGCGCTTGTATGCCATGATTATCTTCTCCCTAAAGAACGTTGCTCAGACGGCCATAAAGCAGCTCGTCCAGGCCTTCGGCATAAATATCGCCCTTGTCGTCGATACGAAGTGAATACTGGGGCAGATTGGAAGTGGCCTGGCCCCATATCTGTTCCCCTCCCGCTTCCGGGTCGAAAACGGAATAATGGCCGGGGCAATTGAATGTCCGCTTGTCGGCAGAATAATTGAGGGGAAAGCCCTTGTGGGGGCATGTGACCGTAAAGCCGACGATATCTCCGTCGGGTCCCGCACCTCCCGGTACTTTCTTGCCGAGCTTCAAGAGAACCCCCGGGGCGTCATTGTCGGGATAGGCCACGTCGAAGGGTTCGTTGACCTTGAGTTCTTTCACGTTCCCCAGCTTGTTTGACGGGTACTCAACCCTCGCCGGCCCGCTCCCGGTTGCCGTTGCCGCTTTGGATTCGCCGGGCATCGAGACAGCCACAGCTGCTCCCGCCACAGCGTATGTGCTGCCCCTAAGAAATTGACGTCGCCCTATGTCGACCAGTTTGCTGCAACGAGGCATCTGTTCCTCCCGTACCGTTGTGTCTACGATTCAGGAGCAAGAGCCGTGCCAATTCATGAGCTGGGCAAAATGTTCGACTGATAGGAGGCTTTCAGACTTGCGAACCGACCAAAATGTCCGGAAATCCGGACGTCGCTGGAAATGGAGTTCAGGTTTCCGAACAATCCGCCGTTTTGCAGCAAACACGCGCTGGGAACCGCGAAAGTTAGTGAACAGAATAAAATAAGAAAAGTTTGTTCCGCAACGAAAGTCATGAATACTTCGCAATAAATTCCCTTTGGGCCGAGCGAGGGTCAGGTTCTGGCGAACCGCGCGCAGAAATGGCCTGTAGGGCCATCGGAATACACGGTCGTCCCATACGGGTCCCCAGGAATGGCTCGGATGGCGCGCCGATCTTTGCTTTCAAGTGGTCAATCGGCGCTCTTTCGTACCGTGCGGAGACTTCAACCATGCAGGGCAGACCAAGATCGCTTAACTTGACCCCGGCCCTCGTCGCACGGGTCCATCGCGCGATCGAAGACGGCGGCATGGAACCAGGTGTGGAGCTTCACAACGATGCGAACTATGACGATTGGGTGACGCGGATCATCAAGACCCATCCCGCTCCGGGTTCACCAAGTCTCCTCTTCGCGTATGGCTCATTGATATGGAAGCCGGAGATCGAACATGTCGGCGAACAAATATGCGTTGCTCGAGGTTGGCATCGTTCTTTTTGCTTTCGAATGACCCGCTTCCGGGGAACGCCCGAACAGCCTGGCCTTATGATGGCTCTCGACCGCGGAGGGCAGTGCCGGGGTATCCTGTACGAGCTACCGAAGAATGGCCTGCAAGGGCAATTCGGGAAACTGTTTCGCGCGAGTTCAAGTACAAACCTGCTAACAGCATGCCGCGCTGGATCACGGTCGAGACGACCTCTGGCCCAACCCCAGCCTTGGGCTTTGTGATGAACCGCGCTTCACCGCTCTATGCAGGAAATCTCTCTCTCGTAGTTGTTGCGGATGTGTTGGCTCAAGCATGGGGTCACGTGGGTTCAGGGGCAGAATATCTACTCAACACTGTGACGCACCTCGAGGCAAAAGGCATTCAGGACCGCAATCTGTGGCGGCTTCAAGCGC
>NZ_JBBNAM010000365.1:0-3185 GCF_037994425.1 Phyllobacterium sp. | reverse complement strand
CGGCAGGCAGGCCGAGTATGGCAAAGGGCACGGCCCAGGCGAAATTCTCCGCATCGACGAGGAGCGCATTGCCGATCCACCAAAGACCAAGCACGAAATAGCCGAAGCCAAACCACCAGCCAACCATAGCGGCGGGAAGAAGACGACGTATAGGACCGGCGTCGGCATTGTCGACCGCACCATCGATCAGCCAGACCAGAACGGGGAACGAGATGAGACAGACTGCAAAGAAATCATAGGGCGGCAAGGCAAAGCTTGCCAATGCACCCATGAGAAACGCGAGCGCGACGCGCTTCCAGCCCGACAGAAGAATGATTGTTCCGGCCAGACGCTGGATCATGCCATGCCCCACGACTTCAGATTCCACCTCAGCCTTAAGTTGTGAGACTTGCGCCAATCATTCGTCCGTTTCTGCCGGTTGATCCGCTGCGCCCTGCCGCGCCGTGCGCGGCCGGCGATCCGTATGGCGCAGTGGCACGATACGCACCTTGCGAATGCGGCGGGGATCCGCCTCGAGCACATGAAATTCGTAGCCGGGGACCGCTTGCAACATTTCGCCCCGAACCGGAATCCGGCCAAGGATCGAGAAGATCAGTCCGCCAACCGTATCTACGTCCTCGCCATGTTCGCCGATGACGAAGCCGGAGCCTATCTTCTGGGAAACCTCGTCAAGATCGGCCCGGGCGTCCGCAACGAACACGCCTTCCGGCTCCTCGACGATCATTACCTCATCGTCGTCATGCTCGTCCTCGATATTGCCGACCACCATTTCCACAATGTCTTCGAGCGATACCAGCCCGTCGGTCCCGCCGTACTCGTCAATGACGAGAGCGATCTGAATACGCTGGGCCTGCATGCGCGCCATCAGATCGTTGGCAAGCATCGAAGGCGGAACGAAGAGGATCGACCGCATCAGACTGAGGTCCGCGATCGTCTTGCTGAGATCAACATGCGATAGATCAAGCTTTGCCGATATCGGGGGTTTCGCGCGTGCTACGCTGCGGCGCGGTGCTTTTGTACGCGAACTTCTAGTGATGTGATTTACCACATCACGGATGTGGACCATGCCGCGTGGATCATCGAGCGTTTCGGCAAACACAGGCATGCGCGAGTGGCCGGATTTCTCGAATACTTCGAGAAGATCGCCGAGAGTCGTCGAGACTTCGACTGCCTCGATGTCGGCGCGCGGGATCATCACGTCTTCAACGCGCAATTCGCGCAGGCGCAGGATATTGTGCAGCATGGCGCGTTCTTCCGGCGAAAAGGCCGTGTCGCCGCGATGATCCTCAGCCAGTGCCGCGTCGAGATCCTCTCTCAAGGATGTACCGGGGCGGGCCCGCAGGAATGGAAATAGTGTTGAAAGAAGCGAGCGCTTTTCTGTAGCCTGCGCCCTGGTGCTACTCTGCCCTTCGGCATCACTTTCCTGCCCCGTACCCCCTCTTGAAGGCGCGGCAGGATCGTTCTGGTGAGACGTGTCAGACATGGTCCTCAATCGGATTGATCGTCAATGACGGATAGCGCATAAGGGTCAGGAATTGCAAGACGCGCCAGAATTTTGCGCTCCAATGTCTCCATTTCTTCGGCTTCGCTATCAGAAAGATGATCATAGCCGAGGAGGTGCAGAAATCCATGGACAACAAGATGGGTGAGGTGGTGGTCGAATGGTTTTTCCTCGTCGGCCGCTTCCCGCGCCACGGTTTCACGTGCGATGACGATATCGCCAAGCATCGGTCCTGGCTTTTGCCCTGGTTTCAAGTTGGACGCCGGAAACGAGAGAACGTTTGTCGGCTTGTCCTTATCGCGCCAATCGCTGTTTAACTCCCTGATCGTCGTATCATCGGTAAAGACGAGGCTCAGTTCGCTCTCCGGCTGCTCACCCGCGTCAAGCTCCTCCCATGCGGCCGCAATGGCGCTCACCGATAATCGGCGAAGGCTGGACTCACCTGCCCAACCCTCCGTCTCAACCAGTATGTCGATATCAATCACGCTCGTGCCACCTGGTGCAGCGAATTTGACATTCGAGTGCGTCCCGACGTCAGGCTCGTTTCGAATGCCAAATTCAAAGCTCCACTATAGGTCCCAGGTTTTCTAGTGGCTCTTTGATTCCAACAATCGCCGGCGAGGTTCGTATCAGCCGAATGCAAATGCTGGAATCGAACCGCCAACTCAGGGCTTTGCGCCTTCCTTGTCATAGGCCCGTACGATTGCCGCAACGAGCGGATGGCGTACGACATCGACGTCCGTGAAGCGCACGGTCACGATACCGCTGACGCCATCGAGAATGCGCAAGGCTTCCACAAGGCCGGATTTCTGGCCCAGCGGCAGGTCGATCTGGCTCGGGTCGCCAGTAATGATCATGCGGGCGCTCTCACCGAGGCGCGTCAGAAACATCTTCATCTGCATGGATGTCGTGTTTTGCGCCTCGTCGAGGATAATGGCGGAATGGGCGAGCGTGCGCCCGCGCATGAACGCGAGCGGCGCGATTTCGATGACGCCCGCGGCAATGGCTCGCTCGACCTTGTCAGCCGGCATCATGTCATAGAGCGCATCGTAAAGCGGGCGCAGATAGGGGTCGACCTTTTCCTTCATGTCGCCAGGCAGGAAGCCAAGGCGCTCGCCGGCCTCAACGGCGGGGCGCGAAAGGATGATACGATCAACGAGGCCACGCTCAAGCAGCATGGCGGCATGAGCAACGGCAAGATAGGTCTTGCCCGTACCCGCCGGGCCAACGCCGAAAACGAGTTCCGAACGGTCGAGAGCACGCATATAGGCATCTTGGGTGGGCGTTCGCGCGAAGATCGTCTTCTTGCGTGTCGATATTTGGGCGGCAGCCATCTTGCTTTTGTTTTCCATCGTCGGAAGCGTCAACTGATCGTCGGCAGCAAGCGCCATGCGCAGCGCACCATCGACATCGGAAGCAGAAATATCATGCCCGTTCTGCAATTGCTCGTAGAGATGATCGAGGGTCCTGCGCGCCTGCTCGGTGGCCGTGGGCTCACCACGAATTGCGAGTTGGTTGCCTTTCGAGCGAACATCGACGCCAAGTTTCTGTTCTATGCGGGCGAGATTTTCATCGAACTGACCGAACAGCGCACTCGCCAGCCGGTTATTGTCAAATGTCAGTACGATATGCGCCAGGTCCGAGGCCCCTGAGGGAGCGGGTTTCAGCTTTTCGGTGGCGTTCA
>NZ_JBBNAM010000364.1:0-1872 GCF_037994425.1 Phyllobacterium sp. | reverse complement strand
TTCGTGGGCAGCTTCTTGTCGTCGGCCGCAAGAGCGGGCAACGCACTTACAGCGCCGATCAAGAGTGAAAGCGTCAACAGAGTTCCGCGCATCGTCGTCTCCCCTCAAAGGTCAAAATAACTGCACCGGCCATCTTGATGTGGTCAGCAAGCGAGGCTTAGTACCAGGCGACAAATATAGTTCACTGCGGAAAACCGTCTCGCAAATATTTGCTATGTGAGCGCCGGCCGCCTTCGGTCGTCAGGAGCCATGTATGGCACTTGCAGCACTAGACCGGATAATTCCAAGGTAAGAGTTCATCTATCCGGCTTTGCATGTGGCCGTTTGACGACGGCGGTAAGTGTGCTGGTCAGGTAGGCCAGCGGATCGACAGCATTGAGTTTGCAGGTCTCGATCCGGCATAGCCATCGACCCGCAGGATGCCGGAGAAGCCCTGCAATATCCGTTCGGCATGAATGCCTCCGCGACCGGGAGCGTAGGTGAAAGCGACGCTCGGCGGAGCACCGCCGCCCCACGGTCGATCATCTCGCGCAAGTGCCCAGAAGTATCCGGTCTTGGTTTTACGTGAGCCGGGATCGAGCACCGGAGCACGGGTCTCGTCCATGAAGAGCTTGGTCGAGCGCTTCAGGTCGGCAATCAGCGCCTCGAACACAGGCGCAGTTCATAGGCTGCGCGTCCGACCCAGTCGGCGAGCGTGGAGCGGTCGAGATAGATGCCCTGGCGGCTCATGATCTGGGCCTGCCGAGAAAGGGGAAGATGGTCGGCATATCTGGAAACCAGCACATGGGCAACGGTAGCTTCCGTCGACTGTCCTGCCTGGATCAGGCGAGCCGGAGCCGGGGCTTGAATAACGCCGTCGGTGCAGGCACGGCAGGCATGAGAACCTCCAATGTAGTCTCCATAGAGAAACTCCTTGCCGCTCTTCCATGGAAAGGCGATCACAGACCAGGCGACAGAAGGCAATGTGGGGGCAAAACAGCCGTTACACTTTTCGTCTCGTCGCCGTTCAAAATGACAAGCTGATCGTCTGGAAAATGGACGTTGGAGCCAAGAGCCTGGCCGATAGCGGAGATGCCTCGTCATGAGCTCCTTTGGCGCACAATGCAGTCGCTCACTATCTGCGATCGACTGGGCGCACGGGAAATTTAGCGGATCGGGCTGGCAGGAAGTGACTCTACCTCACCTGATCTTCCTTATTGCAAACCTCCTGTTGGATACCGATAAAGAGGCGCAAAATCCTGATCGTATCGGCAGCTTCCAGCATGGTCACCTTGATCTCGTCGGCATATCTGAGTTCCATGTTGTCGGCGAACTGATCCAACTGCATTGCGATGTCAGCGCCGTGGTCATTTGCAGTTTGGTCTGAAAAAGCAACGAGAGTTTGATACCAGCGAATGGCCGCGGCTGCCTCGTGCAGTAGACCTCGCTTTTCGCTGGCAGATACAAGCAAACCGTTGTTTGCGACTCTGACCAAGTCTCGATTGATCCCGTCTCTTACCCGCATCATGATGGTTCCGGTTGGATATCCAGATTGTCAGAGCGCTTGCCGGTGTCAACTATGCCATTCGGCTGAGCTCGACCGCTTTCGTCCAGATCTCTCCTTCGGGGGACGAGAGTGCCGGTGGGCCACCATTTCGCATCAAAGGCTGATCATTCTGGCCGCTGACTGTGATGTTCGCGATGCAGCTCGCTCATCCCGCTGAGACGCAAAAAGTTAACCCGATATAGTGCGTTTGGGATTCGGGTTATGTCTGATACAATCGCATCCTATCAGCTAATATATGGGAAAAACTATGCATCGCGGGCCGAGATGCGCAGTCATTTTAGCGTCGATCAGTTTTTGTAGTCTGGCAAGCTTGGTCGCAGCAGATA